>JBILRD010000026.1:0-11050 GCA_044372845.1 Saprospira sp.
TAATTTCCATAACCAGAACCTGCATTAGAAAATGCAGCATCTGATTTTTGAGAGATTTCATCATAACGATCAGACATCATTTGATTGTAAAGATTATTCATCAGGGTACTGCGATAATCTTCCAATGTTTTGATGGTCTTTGCGTCATGTTTGTGAACTACTTGCAGAGAAACACGAGTAGCCTCAGGGTCTGTAGCTACAGCAACAAAAGTTTCCTTGTGTCCAGGAACCTCGAATAAGATTTTCTCTTTAGAAACTTCAGGATTTTTTAGTTGAACAAATTGTTCTTTTACTTTTTTCTCGATTTCATCTACATTGATATCTCCTACAACGACAAGAGCCATTAGGTTTGGACGGTACCAATCTTTATAAAAAGTTTTCAAGCGCTCATATGGAGCTTTCTTGATGACCTCTGTTGTACCGATAGGTAAACGGTCTGCATATCTTGATTTGTAGAAAATTTTTGGCCAGTAAGACTGACGCATACGCTCATCAGCCCCTAATCTTGTTCTCCATTCAGAAAGGATAACACCACGCTCTTTGTCTATTTCCTGATCGTCAAAAGTTACAGCACCAGCCCAATCCTGCATCACCATCAAACCTTTGTCAACAAGACCTTCCTTGTCCGTTGGCAGTTGAAGCATGTATACGGTTTCGTCAAAAGAAGTGTAGGCATTCAAGTCAGCTCCAAAGCGTACACCTGTTAACTCCAAAAAATTAACAAGGGCATTTTTTTCGAAGTTTTTGGTTCCATTGAAACACATGTGCTCTACAAAGTGAGCCAAACCTTGCTGATCATCTTCTTCCTGCATAGAGCCGGCATTCAGAGCTAAACGAAGTTCTACACGTTGTTCTGGTTTAGCATTTCTCTTGATGTAATATTTCATGCCATTTGGTAAAACGCCGGTTCTGATAGATTCATCAAAAGGGAGGTCAGCTTCCAAACCGCTTTTAGCTTCTTCAATAGTTTCTGTTTTGGAAACAGTTCTTAAATTTTGAAGTTTGTTGGCAGCACTAGGTTTTGTAGAATCAGAAGCAGTAATGTCTGATTTTGTGGCATCTGATTTAGCTGCTTTGTTTTTAGATTCTGATGATTTACAAGCAGTTGAAATCAATAGTATTGAAAAGGTACAGGTGAAAAGAATTTTGATTTTTTTCATTGATAATTATTTTAAAATTCGAGTTTGGATTGCTCTATTTATATAAAAATTTTAAGGTTTGGAAACATAGGATAAAAATATATAATTAAAATAAATTTTACTGAATTATTCGGTAAACAATATTAATTTTGGAAGGTTTTGACGCTTATAACAAACCCTGTAGATAACTTTAGCATAAATAAGTAATTGTTTACTAAAACTACCCCAATAGATTTTAGAGATATACATATTACTGCATTGTCTTTTTATTAGATTTATTATGTGATAGTTATAAAGTGAAGAATCAATCTATATTAGAATCAATAAGGCTGAGTGATAGTAAAATTCTTGAACATTTGTACAAGGAAAACAGATCTGTATTTACTTCATGGTTCATAAAATATTATGATTTGAGTAAGGAGGATGCAATTGAAATTTATCAAAACTCATTTACAATATTTTATTTTAATGTCAGGAATGGAAAAATAACTGAATTAAATAGTTCTTTAAAAACTTACCTTTTTGCAATTGGTAAGAACCTAGTTAAAGAAAGAAACCGATCAAATATAAAAAAATCAAAATCAAACTTTGATATCGAAGAACTTCATTCAGAAAATAGCAGTTTTATAGTTGGTAACATCCTTGATGATTACATAAAGCTTGATCAAATCAATTTTGTTTGTAATTTATTAGAAAAGATTGGAGATCCATGCAGGAAATTACTTACCCTTATTTTTATTAAAAACTATTCCTATGATTCTGTTGTACATGAAATGAATTACAGCGATGAAAGAGTAGCAAGGAAAAGAAAATCTGTCTGTCTAAAAAAAATGAGAGATTTAGTAAATGAAATTAAAAAATAGGATTTTTTTTAAATTAAATTTTATTTTTGGGATTGATTTAAACCCCAGATAACCCCAATTTTTTAGAAATGACTTTTGAACATAGACAAGAACTCGTTGAAAAATATTTTAGAAATACATTAAACAATCAGGAGCGAATTGAATTTGAGGAGCTTCTAAAAAATGATCCAGATTTTAGAAAAGAATTAAAGGATTATCTGCTTATTCTTGAAGGTTTTGAAGGTCTTCACCTGGAAGAGTTCAAGGATAGGTTGAAACTATGGGATTCAAAGATAGACGAATCTTCCAGCAAAGATAATTCGACTAATATCAAACGATTATTCTCGAATAAATACTTTTTGTTTTCCGCTGCTTCTGTTGCCGCCATCCTAATTATTGTTGCTTATCAGTATTTTATCTGTCCACTCGATACTTATAACAAGTTATATGAAGCTCCTGTGGCTTATCTTAATGAGGTTAGAGGTGTTCAGTCAAAAACTGACCTAGTCAAAAAAGAAGCTGTTCAGTCTTATATTGACGGTAAATACAAGACGGCTCTATTAAAATTCAGACAATATCTTAATGAGTATCCTGATGATTTAGAATCCTTGTTTTATTTGGGCATTTCTCAGATGGAGCTGGAATCCTATCATGAAGCCATTGCTACTTTTGATGTGCTCATCAATAAAAAAGTACTTTTTGCTCAAAGTGCTGAATGGTTCAAGTTATTATCCCTTAACAAGATAAATGACAAAAATTCGGCAATAGAATTAGCCAAGAAAATTGCTAATGAAAAAGGGCATCCTCAACAAGAGAAAGCCCTTCAATATTTGGACATGACTAAAAATTAGTTGTTTTTAGTGCTATTAAAGTAAATTATCTGTTTTTCCCATTTCTTCCAGAGCAACCTTACGAACTGCTTCAGCAACTTTAAAGGCCACCATTTCATTCAGTGCCGGTGGAATAATCATATCATGAGTTGGGATTGGCATACATTCAGCAATTGCGTAAGCCGCCGCCAATTTCATTTTTGGAGTGATACGTTTTGCTTTGGCATCTAATGCTCCGCGGAAAATCCCAGGGAAGCCCAATACATTATTCACCTGATTAGGTAAATCGCTTCTTCCCGTTCCAACGATTGCAGCACCACCTTTGTAAGCCTCTTCTGGCATAATTTCAGGAATCGGATTGGCGCAAGCAAATATGATTGGATCTTTGGCCATAGTTTTCACATGTTCAGCCGTCATCATCTCTCCAACACTCACACCGATAAAGACATCTGCTCCGACTAGTGCATCATAAACCGTCCCTGAAATATCATTAGGGTTGGTGTAGGAAAGTGTGGCCAACTTAGAGGCGTTCATATCATCCCTTTTGGAGCAGAGGATACCTTTACTGTCACATAGAATAGCTTCTTTCACCGGAGTACAGGAAGTATTGTCTTCATTGTCAATACATCTCAACAATCTGGCAATAGCAACGCCCGCAGCACCTGCGCCATTGATGACAACTTTTAAATCGCTCAATTTTTTTCCAATAACTTTAGAAGCATTAATCAAAGCGGCTAAAACAACAATAGCAGTACCATGCTGGTCATCATGAAATACAGGAATGCCCAAATCCTGTAATCTTTCTTCAATTTCAAAACTTCGCGGAGCAGCGATATCCTCCAAATTGATGCCACCAAAAACAGGAGCAATTCTTCTGATCGTCTCCACGATTTCATCGGTGTCTTGAGTGTCCAAACAAATTGGAAAGGCATTGATATGACCAAATTGACGGAACAACATCGCCTTACCTTCCATGACAGGAATAGAAGCAGCAGCACCGATATTTCCAAGACCCAGAACAGCAGAACCATCAGAAACGATGGCGACACAATTACTTTTCAAGGTATATTCCCAAACTTTTTCAGGATTCTCGGCAATTTCTAAACAAGGGGCAGCTACACCAGGAGAGTAAACTAAGGACAGATGTTCTGAGGTTCTAACATCCATTTTGTTTCTGATGCTTATCTTGCCTTTTAATAGGCGGTGTAGTTGCAGTGATTCTGATGAATAATCCATTTTGAATAAATTGTTTTATGATATGTTTTTCAATTCAAGTCCAATAATAGACAATGTTAATAAAAATAGTTTAAAAGTTAGGAGTTATTTACAGAACATTCCGTCAATCCGCAGTCGTCATGGATGCTTTCGAAGGCCAAGGTGCTATGTTCAATTCCAAATCCTTTTAATATTTTTTCTAATTCTTTTTTTACCGGTAATATTTGATTCAGGCTGGTTTCTGAGTTATTGATAACAACATGAGCTGTTAAAATGTTGAATTCTCCATCCAATGACCAAATATGCATGTCATGTACATCTACTACCATAGGATGTGCACTCATTTTATCGATTACTTTTTGCAAATCTATCCCATGTGGAATACCTTGTAAAATAATTTTGAATGCGTACTTCAGATTTTTATAAACGTTGTATAGAATATAAAGGGCTATTCCAAGTGAGAGTAAAGGATCCAAAATATACCAGTCAAATAGCCAGATACCCAAACTTCCTATCAAAACGGCTACCCAGCCAAGTACATCCTCTGTAAAATGTAACATGATCGCTCTGGCATTCACAGAAGAGGCATTTTTGAGTCGAAGTAATACCGCCCCATTGACCAAGATGCCCAGTAAAGCGAGAAACATCATTCCGATACCATGTGCTTCCTGCGGTTCCTGTAAACGTTGAACAGCCATGTAAACTATAATCAAGGAACCAATGAGTAAAACCATGGAAGTGATGATAGCTCCAAGGACGGAGAATCGCTTATATCCATAAGAGTAATGCTTGTCTCTGCCTTTTTCAGAAAGCAATTGCAATCCCCAGGCAATAGCCAGGGTTAGGCTGTCACCAAAATCATGCAGTGCATCCGACATGACGGCAACACTGTTGGTATAAAAACCTCCAGTGAGCTCCACCAACATAAAAGCGAAGTTTAAGAAAAAGGCTACACCTAAATTTTTACTGTCACTGTAATGGTGATGCCCATGAAAATGGTGTTCATGGTGAGGATGCAGATGATCGTGGTGATCATGATCATCATCATCATGATTACAGGAATCACTATGATGCGAGTGTTTGTGCAAAATTATCTAAATTATCTGTTAAGAATAGGACTGTCGACAAATCTTCCTATGTAATCGAATTCAGCAGGAATAACCTCATTCCCGGCAGTATCCAAACAACCCCATTTACTTCCATCGTAAAAACGTGCATACCCATTGTTGAAGAAGGATAACTTGAAGTATTTATCCTGAATAAATATTTTTCCGAATTTGTCCATAAAACCAAATTGTCCATCCTCCATCATTTCGCTGGGCAGCTCCTCTTGTCCATATTTAGCAGTTCCTTTTGTTGAGAAAACTGCCAGACCATTCTGGAAATCAGAAATAAAGGCGTACTTGTCTGCCGGGATAATCCATTTACCTTTGGTGTTGATAATACCCATCTTTTTAGAATTACTGCTGTAATTTCTTATAGCTTGTAGATTTTCCTTGAATTGGTGAAATCCGGTATAGGTTCTGAAATTTTCAGGTTTAGAGGGATTGATATTTTGTACAGTAAATTTTAATTTCAGTGCTTTACCCTTGGAATCAATAAAACCGAAGTACAATTGATCATCCGCTAAGTATTCTACAAAAGCAATGTCTTTGTTGTAAAAATTATCAACATTTCTGTACTTGAACTTGCCTTGTTGAATTCCATTGGTGTTGATATGCCCCCTCAAGGTATATTCATCGGCACCCAATGAATTTCTTACGACAGCTTTTCCGTTGTAAAAACCAGTTTCAGGAAATATTTCTTCAGGTAGCCTCAAAGATCTCTCCATAACATCTATAAAAAAGTAGGCCAGATTTTTCTTTGGATTTTTCTTCTCAGGAAGTGTATCCTTGGCGACATAAGCAATGCCCTCGTTAAATGTTGTGGCATAGAAGTAAGTAGGTTGAATTAACCAGCCAATAACATTGTTGTCATATTTTAGATAACCATATTCTCCGCTTGGTAATCTAACCATGGCGATTCCATTCTTAAAATCTTCTGCTTCTGAAAAAATAGCTTTTGTGTTTTTGCCGATGAGTGCATCATAGTAACCAATCAGGCTATCCACCTTGTATTTTACAATTCCTTGTGAATAACTCAAAAGAGAATCGAATAATAATTCTTTAAGAGTTATGCCTTCTCGGTTGATAATTTTATAATTTCCCTGAGAAATATTAACGATTGCTGCGCCACCATAAAATTCACTAGCATTTTTGTATTTTGGTTGGATGATCCATTTGCCCGTGATGTCTATGTATCCGTAAAGTTTATCTTTTGCAGCAGGAGCTACTTTTATTTTTTGTCCATATGAAAAAATGGAGATAAACATAAACAATATCAAATGCAGGATTGTCTTATACATCGTTTTTACTTGATTTGGTTATAAATTGTAATTTACAAAAATACAAAATTTGTCTTGCTAGAGAAATGATACCTAAGAAATGTTAATTTTACAATAAATCAAAAAATCTATGTCGAGTATAAAAGTTACTGCTCCAAAATCATCTTCTCTAAGAGCAGAAATTACATTAAGCGGATCCAAAAGTATCAGTAACAGAATACTGATGATCCAGGCGCTATCCGGAAAAGAAATGAAAGTAAAGAACCTTTCCAATGCCGAAGATACTAAAACGATGTACAGACTTTTGTTAAACGAAAGGGATAGTATTCTTGATGCAGGTCCAGCCGGTACTACTTTTAGATTTTTAACAGCTTACCTGGCGACCAGACCTGGAAAGAGTTTTTTAACAGGGAGCAACAGGATGCTTGAAAGGCCTATATCTATTTTGGTTGATGCCTTAAATTCCATCGGAGCCAACATCAAATATGCCGGCAAGAAGGGATTTCCCCCATTGACTATCGATGCGCCAAATTTTTCGAAAACGCAAAGACCTGAGCTCAATATTTTATCAGAAGTGAGTAGCCAATATATTACGGCTCTGTTGTTGATAGCCCCAAAATTAGATATGGGGTTGACATTAAATTTGGTAGGTAGTACAGTGTCAGAGCCTTATATTGACATGACTCTTGCATTGATGCGGGAGTATGGAATTGATTGTCAAAAACAGGCTAATAAAATTTCGGTAGTGCCAGGAAATTATTTGAGTGTAGATTATGAAGTAGAGTCTGATTGGTCTTCAGCTTCCTATTTTTATGCTATTGCTGCCTTAGCTTCCGGAGAGGTTCAAATCAAATTAAAGACCCTAAACGTCAATTCGATTCAGGGAGATGCTTCCATTGCCAAAATCATGAAGATTTTTGGAGTAGAAACTGTTTTTCAGGATAATGGAGAGATTCTCCTATCCAAAATTCAACAGGAATTGCCTGCTTCTTTTGAATATGATTTTACAGACTGCCCGGATTTGGCTCCAACTGTTGCTATTTGTTGTGCCGGATTGGGTATCCCTTCAAAACTTACTGGCTTAAAGACATTGGTAATCAAAGAGTCCGACAGAATTTCTGCGATTAAGAATGAATTGGAAAAGTTGAGCGCTGAAATCAAGACAACCTCGGATAGTCTTGAAATTATCAAGGGCATCAGCAAAGAAAATTTGAATTCCAATATTCTTATCAATACTTACAAAGATCATCGTATGGCTATGTCCTTTGCTCCCCTGGCATTGGTTATAGGAAATGTCAAATTTGACAATAGAGAAGTTGTCAATAAGTCTTATCCCAATTTTTGGAGTGATCTTGAAAAACTTGGATTTGCTGTTAAATAGTATTACTTGCCAATTTTTTGGTAACAAATAGACAGTTGTTCTCTGATACCAGTATTTTGCGGAGCTAGTTTTTGCGCTTCCTGTAAAAATGGAATGGCTTCGGCAAATTTTGAGTCTGTCATCAGAATCAAAGCCTTTATAAATAAGGATTCGGCGGCTTTTGGATTGAGCTGCAGGGATTGGTTAATCGTCTCCATCGCCATTTTGCTGTAATCTGGTTTTTTTGAAGATTCCGTCTTTGGATTTGTCAGCATGGTATAATAGACAGATGCTTTGATTTCATATGATTTATTGGAGGAAATACCTTTTTTGATTGATTTGTCAGCATATTTCAGAGCTAATTCATACTCGCCAATAGAATTGTACATCTGTGCAGCTATCAGGTCCTGATCTATATCTTCGTAGGATCGGTTCTTGAACAATGGATTGAAAATTTTATTCAGAACAGCTGGCAGATCGGATGATTTACAAGTTTCTAAATAATGAAAGATATCTTTATTGTTCCCGGAGTATTGGTTGATGATGGAGAAATTTTCCTTAGTGTTTTTCAGATAAACCATAGCTACAGGATCGGCAAAAACAAGTTTGTAATTAGAATTTTCATGTAAGTATTTGTACAAAACAGGAATCATTTCTATGTTTCTTCGCAATAGTACAACTGAGTTGAATCCGTATTTTTTATCTTCTTCTTCGAAACTCTTTGGATCTTGAAGAACCATATTATATCTTTCAAAAAACTGATTTGGGAAAATATCCAGGTCTCGAAGGTCAATATAAGTTTTAAAGTCAGCACCTAGGTTCCACATGAGATAGGAAGAAGTCAGGTAGTCTGAAAAACAACGCCCTTCAATTTTATTTTTTTGCAAGAAAGTAGCAGCTGCAACCGGATTATGACCATTTAAAACCTGAAGGCCGTACTCGTCTCTGGAATTGGTAATTTTTTGGTAAGAATTGCTGACAACCCCAAGGTAAAATAAGATCAGAATCAACAAACTGGCAAAAGGGATAATTCTTCTTGTAATTTGGAATTTATTACCAATAATGTTGAGGAAATATTGTATTGCCAGCACAGCAACAGGAGCAGCGACAATAGCGAAAAAAGGAATATTTCTGTAGGCTGTCAAGCTCAGGTAAAAAAGTAGGGTCAGTACAATTACATAACCTAAACCATAATTCCAAAATGGAGAAACAAAGACTTCAGAGCTTGCCGTTTGTACCTTTTTATTTTTTCCGGATACCGTTTTAGCGATTTCAAGATTTTTTTTATTGATTGCAAAGATGCCTTTTATGACAATCATAAAGATGATTAAAAAAAGCATAATCAAATTCAGATAAGCCTCTTTTTGCCAGTATTCCGGAGATTTGTAATCAAAGAGTTCAGTTGTATATTGGTTTTCTTTTAGCTGGCTAAAAATATTAAAGGGGTGAATAAGCATAGCTGGTCCCCTTGGATTGATGGAAACGGCCAATAATGCTCCCAAGCTGGCCCAGGTCAGCAACATAGGTTTTTTTTGATTGGCTCTGATGTAATATTCTGCCCAGTTTCCTGCTAAAAATGCCGTAATCATGACCATACCTGTTCCAAAAGCTTCGTGGAGATTTGTCCATAGAAGTTGTAATGGAATTAAAAGGAAAATGAGCTTTGAGTCTTGATTTTTATATTGATAGACGAACAAGTAAATAAAGGAGGCAGTCATGACAAAACTGCTCATCTCCGGACGTCCGATCAATCTGTAATCTATTGTTGTGAGCAATAGTAAAGCAGTAATCAGATATGCTGAAAAGTAAAGGTCATTTTTTTCAACGTTTATATTTTTTGATAAAGAGGAACTTGTTTTTGAAATTAGGATCAAGATGCCGATACTGACAAATCCTTGAAGGACGAAGACCATTTCAGGGCCACCCAGGTTTTTGAGTAAAGAAATGATAATTTCAAAAAGCCATTTTACATTGATCCAGTTTGTGCCTTCAAATGTGTAGGAGAATGGATCTTTGAAGGTCACTTGCCCATTATCCAACATCCAATCACCTGTTCTGTACATCCACCATAAATCTGGTTCTCGTATGGATTTCATGCTTAAAACAAAAGCACAGATTAAAAGAAAAATCCATGATATTCTGGAAATGACAGATAGCTTCATAAGTAATTTTGTAGACTTTTGGTATTAGAGTCTATTTTTCAGTTTTGTTAAATAATTCTGATAGCTTGTCAATTTTTTTCAAAAGCTCTGGAAGTCTTCTGATAGCTGCCAGTTCTTTGAATGTTTGCATGGCTTCAGAGGCAGGAGAGCCTAAATATTTTTTGTCACCGGGAATAGATTTGGCAACACCGGTCTGTGCAAAAATAACAGCACCTTCGCCAATTACCAATCCTTTGGAAATTCCTACCTGACCATAGATAGTCACAAAATCCTGAACAATTGTTTTGCCGGCTATCCCCGTCTGAGCAGCAATGATACAATGTTTGCCGATGACAACGCCATGACCAATATGTACCTGATCATCCATTTTAGTGCCCAGTCCAATGACAGTATCTCCCGAAACGCCCCTGTCAATTGTACAGGCAGCGCCAATTCTTACATGATCTTCAATGATAACCCTGCCAATCGAATGCCATGGAGAATAGCTTTTGTCTTTATTTTGATGGTAGTAAAAAGCATTACTGCCAATGACGGCGTTGGGAAAAACCTCTACGTGGTTGCCAATCTGAGTGTAATCACAGATGACAGCATTGGATCTGATCCAACAATTATCACCTATACTAACATGATTTCCAATAACTGCTCCAGGCTCAATAATTGTATTTTTTCCAATGCTTGCCGTAGAACTGATATTGCTGTTAATTGGAATATAAGGCAAAAAATGCAGTGCTAAATCATTGTATGCTTCAAAAGGATTGTCTACTATTAGCAATGCTTTATTCGGTGGACAATCGATAGGTTTGTTGATGATAATGGCACTAGCACTGGAGTAAACGGCCTGATTATAGTATTTTTCATTATCGACAAAAATTAAACTCCCTTTACAAACTTTATGAATTTCATTTAAATGAGTAATTATGACATTTGGGTCTCCAATAATTTGGGCACCAATAATTTCTGCCAATTCACTAATTTTATGAGCAATGGATAATTTCATATTTTATTTTTACGACTAGCTTCTTAAAAACTTTAAAACAATTATAATCGCTAAATGATTATACTTAGCAAAGTAAGGAATAAAAATTGCCTTTAAAAATAGTTTAACGGAAAAAAAAAAGT
>JBILRD010000386.1:0-2873 GCA_044372845.1 Saprospira sp.
CTTTGATATTTATCATTATCTATGAAAAGCGCCAAATTTAATATTCAAAACCAATCAGACTTTGTAAAAACCCTCAAGGATAGAATCAACAGCTATTTCAAAGAGAAAAACATTTCAAGCTTTGGCAACAGTCAATTGTACTGGAAAACAGCTGTAATGCTTTCCCTTTATATCATTCCCTATTGTTTGATTATTATCAATTTCATGCCTTTTTGGGCGAATTGGTTCATGTACATGATTATGGGTGTCGGAATGGTTGGCATTGGTATGAGTGTCATGCATGATGCTAACCATGGATCTTTTTCATCCAATAAAACCGTCAACAGACTATTTAGCTTATCAATGGAATTTGTAGGTGGAAATTCCATCAACTGGAAGGTTCAGCACAACCTCTTTCACCATACCTACACCAATATTCCGGGATTGGATGAGGATATCGCCGAAAAGGCCATCTTGCGTCTTGAACCAACAGCTGCCTGGTTGAAAATTCACAAATATCAACACATCTACGCTTTGCCGTTGTATTCCTTATTAACCATCAATTGGTTGTTGTGGGGAGATGTTATTCAACTGGTTAAATACATCAAAAAAGGAATGTTGAAACAGGTTGGAGCAAAAACCAGCCGCGAGATCTTCAAATTAGTCATTTTTAAAATTTACTACATTGCCTTACATTTTATCATTCCGATCTTTCTAATCGGCCTTAGCTGGTGGGTAGTTTTGATAGGATTTTTGATTATGCAATTGATCGCAGGATTTACCTTATCGGTAGTATTTCAGTTGGCGCATGTAGTGGAACCAACAGAATATCCATTACCGGATGATCAAGGAAATATCGAAAATAGCTGGGCAGTGCATCAGTTGTTCACTACTGCAAATTTTGCAAAAAAAGATAAATTGCTCTCCTGGTTTATTGGAGGTCTGAATTATCAGATTGAGCACCACTTGTTCCCTAATATTTCTCATATCCATTATCCAAAGATTGCTGAAATCGTCAAAAAGACTGCGATGGAATTTCAATTGCCATACAACGAATTTCACACTTTCAGATCGGCATTTTATTCACATATGAGATCTCTGAAAACATTGGGTAAAAAACCGGAATTAAGTTTTTAGGAGTTAAAAATTGCTTTTGAAATTCATGCTGATTAGTCTATCTTTGCGGTTTAACTGATGAAAAAAGCTTAATTCCAAATAATGCCCTCTCCTAAATTAATCATATTTACGGCACCTTCAGGAGCTGGAAAAACTACGATAGTAAAACATTTGTTAAAGGTTAGAAATGATCTGGCCTTTTCAATTTCTGCCTGCACAAGAGCCCAGAGATATGGAGAAGTAAATGGAATGGATTATTATTTTTTAACACCTGCCGAATTCAAAAGAAGAGTCAATAATTATGAGTTTGTGGAATGGGAAGAGGTTTATGAAAATCAGTATTATGGGACTCTGAAATCCGAAATTGACAGACTTTTGAATTTAGGAAAAAATGTTGTTTTTGATATCGACGTCAAAGGTGCTGTTAATATCCAAAAGCATTATCCAGGTATTTCACTGTCTGTTTTTGTAAAACCACCATCAACCGAAGAACTCATCAATCGATTGGTTGGAAGAAATACTGAGGATCAGGAAAGTCTCAGAAAAAGAATCAGCAGAGCCAAAGAGGAGCTTACTTTTGAAAAGAAATTTGACTATGCCCTCGTCAATAAAGATCTTGATGTTGCTCTGAAAGAAGCTGAACTTATTGTCGATACTTTTATAAATGATGGACAAGAGGGACTAAAAAATATTAAACATGGAGACAGCCATAACCAATGATATCAAGGTTTCCGTTGAAGTTATTTATCAATCGGAATATTCCAAACCATTCAAAAATGAGTTTGTGTTTGCCTATAGAGTGAGCATCGAAAATTTAGGGCAAATTCCAGTTCAATTGCTTAGAAGACATTGGTATATCTGGGATTCTATCGGTCATAACCGGGAAGTAGAAGGAGAAGGGGTTGTTGGTTTTCAACCGGTTATAGAAGCTGGTGATAGTTATCAATATATCTCAGGTTCTCCGCTTATCAGTGAAATGGGAACGATGAAAGGTTATTATACCATGAAAAGATTGGATAATGACAGAGAATTTTCAGTGGACATTCCACTTTTTAAAATGATAGCCCCATTTAAAAATAACTGAGATTTATCCAAAATCAATCTCCGTATTATCTCCAATATTCAGGCTTTGGCTCAATCCTTTGATGGAAGCATCGTTTCCAATTATTGATTTGTGCAAAACAGCCTCTTCTATGCTGGCAAAATTTCCAATAATCGAATCCTTGACGATAGTATAATCCAATTTGGAATGGTCACCAACAGAAACATTTGGTCCAATAATTGAATTTTTAATCTCACAATGCTGACCAATACTTACTGGAGGAATAATAATGGTGTTTTCAAATTTGGGAAGGGCGTTATTGTTGGTCCGCCTTTTCAAAAGTACAGCATTGGTTTCTAGAAGAATTTCTTTTTTTCCGCAATCAAACCAGTTTTCGATAGAACTCACGCGAATACAAATTCCCTGATTGACCATGTACATCAAGGCGTCTGTCAATTGGTATTCCTCCCGAATTCGAATGTTGTTGTCTATTATATGTTTTAACCCATCGATCAATACAGGAATCTCATTGATTTTATAGATTCCTACAATAGCCATATTGGATTTTGGTATAAGCGGCTTCTCTATCACCTGTTTGATACAATTATCATCCCCTAAGACTACTACTCCAAATGCTCTTGGATCGTCGACTTTTTTGACACCAATGCAGGATTCCTTTGAGTTGATAATTTCCTTTAAATCACTATCAATTATAGTGTCTCCAAGTACAATCAAC
>JBILRD010000389.1:0-2861 GCA_044372845.1 Saprospira sp.
ATTAAAGCATAAAACCAGATAATGCTCAAAAGAGAAAACAACTCAATTTTTTTAAAATTATTAATTTTTATTAAGCTGGAAATTTTATTAAAAATCAAAGATAATAAGGTAGCCAATAAGCCTACATGCAATCCTGATACAGACAAAACATGTGTTGCTCCAGTATCTGCATAAGCATTGACCAATTCTTTTGAGAAACTTGCTCTAGATCCCAAAATTAAAGCAGAGGCAACAGCATGTTCATTAGGATATTCAATTAAATATTGGTCAAAAGTTTCGTTTAATTTTTTTCTCCATTTAATTAGTAAACCCCAATAATTGAAATTTAAATCTAATGTTTTACATCTCTTCCAATCTTTTTCTGTCAAAAAGGATTGATGATAAATCCCTAATTTTTGGTAATAAAATTTTTGATTAAAAGCATTTGGATTCTCTGATTCTTGAATATGTTTGATTTTAGAAGAAAACACTATCCCATCACCAAATTTTAAATTAGAGGATAAAGAATCCAGCTTAAAGGACAAAAGAATTTTTCCAGAGGCCTCTTTTTGGGTATTTTCCTCTTCAGATTTTAATACTTGAAGTTCAGCGCGAATAATCGAACCGCTTTGTTTGGGTTCCGATACAAGTCGTCCAAATAAAATAGATTTTTCCTTGTGGTTTTTTTTACTGAAATGATTCTCGCTATTTAGTGGTTGAGACCAATAACTTAATATAAAACCAAGCGAAAAAACATTTATAATAAAAATGAAAATACCAGATTGCACGAAATTCCAGCTTAATTGCCTTTTAAATGACCAAATAGCAAATAAAATAAAGCTAATTAAGAATAAAAGATAATGAAATTGTAGAAGTAAATCGTTTCCTGGGTTGTAAAAGGCAAGGATTATACCTGGAATAAATGGCAATAGTATCCTAAAGAAAGGAATCTCTTGCCAATTTGGTATATTAGGAGGGACAATCACTTTATTATTTTATCTGATATAATATCAAGAGATTGTAAAATTAATCTGTTAACAATTTTTTCCGGATCCGCACTGAAACTACCTTTTTTTCTATTCGCTAAAATTGCATTCAATGAAATAGCCTTATGACCCAATATTGAGGACAAGGCATAAATACCAGCAGTTTCCATTTCCAGATTGGTAACTTTTAAACCTTCGAAATCAAAACCATCAAAAAGATTATAAAGATCTGGTATATCTGTTTCTGCTCTTAATTTACGACTTTGAGGTCCATAAAAACCTGCAGCTGTTATAGTAATTCCTTTATTTGTAGTTAAACTTTCAAATGCATTTACTAAAAAGTCTGAAGCTTCCGTTACATATGGATAAAACTTAGATTCTATTGAATTTTTTTTGAAAAATTCGTCTGATTTATTTCTTAAGTTTAGTTCCCTTTCTGAATAGTTTTTTCTATAAAAATTCATCAGAGCATCCATTCCAAAAGCCATATCTGAAATCAGTACAGAGTCGACGTCTATTTCATTTCTTAAGGATCCTGAAGTTCCTAATCTTATTATATTCAGAGATTTTAAATCTTTATGGATGGTTCGATTTATCAAATCAATATTAACCAAAGCATCTAATTCGTTTAAAACAATATCAATATTATCTGTACCTATTCCAGTAGAAATAACTGTTAGTCTCTTATTGCCGATATAACCGGTATGAGTAACAAACTCTCTTTTTGAAATTTTAAATTCAACTCTGTCAAAATACTTAGACACTAAAGCTACTCTGTCAGGATCTCCAACAGTTATAATAGTATCAGACAAATGTTCAGGAAGCAGATGAAGATGATAAACAGAACCATCTGGGTTTAAAATTAGTTCTGAAGCATTGTTAACCATAATGTGTGGATAAGGATTATTTAGAATCTTTTTCTTCGATTTTAGATATCAGTAAATCAATTTTAGAGTTTAATTCTTTTAATTTTATCTCTACATCTTCAAATTGTTTTTCAGTTTCATCATGATCACTAATCATTGCATCCACAAAGATTGAATTAACAATAGATAGCCCAAAGATTCCACCCATGATAAACAAGGCAATAAAATATATTCTGATAAAAAAAATCTGCCAGGGTAAAAAACTTTTACCATTCTCTGCAGCTTCTTTTATGAGTGCATCAGGAATAGCATTCCATCCTTCAACTGTAAAAACTTGAAAAGTTGAATAGTATGAAGTTAATGGGTCACCAAAAAGATTTGGTGCCATACCTTGAAAGAAAAAAGTTGACAATATAGCCATGATGAAGATGACCACAAAAAATCCCAATAAAACCATAAAAGAAGATCTTAAAGCCATTTTTGCAGATCTAAAAATATGTTCAACCTGAGGAAAAAACTGAACAAATCTAAAGAACTTAAAAACTCTAAATACTCTAAAAACCAATAGATAACTTATGTTAATAAAATCATTGGAATCAGGAATAATATGTACAACTAAAGATGGTATAGAAAGGATTATCAAAAGAAAATCAAACTTATTCCAACCTGATTTCAAATATTCTTTCCAACCAAAATGAATAGCCTTTACAGACATTTCTACAATAAATAGAAAAGTCAAAACATCATCCAGATAAGATAAAACTATTTCAGTTTGATTTGAATTTTTAAAACCCTGTAAAAAAATGATTAAAGCATTGATACTAATTAGAGTAAGAATGTTTTTGTCATTCAAAAAAAAGCTCTTAAAACTTGACTTGCTAGGTTTACTGCTTTGGTTCATAGTTTAGTTCTAGGGTTTAGTTGTAGTTTAGGTTTGGATAATACCAGGGTTAAATTTTTGAACAGGGGAATTATTGGCTGCTTCAATTCCCATAGAAATAACTTTTCTGGTTTCTAAAGGATCTATTAT
>JBILRD010000390.1:0-2860 GCA_044372845.1 Saprospira sp.
TTAAGAAGATTATTAGGAATGTTAAATCGGTGTGTGCTAACACTATCTCCAATAAAACTTGAACTGTGTACTAGCGTATTGGATGTTCTGAATTCAATATTGTGTAATATTTGACCGACAGAGTACATTCTTACGGAGCAGGTTGCATCCGGGCCAGCACTGTATATACCTGCCAAAAAAAGATTTTGATTTTGGTTTGCAGATTTTGCACTTCCCCAACCTTCCCCAAATTCAAAACTTGCCTTACTCATAGTCTGACCTGCTATTGAATATTCTTTTCCCCGCTGCCATCCTCCTGTAATCACAGTTACTCCACGATGCATGTAATAATTTTCCTTGGCTGGTAAATTACTTAAGTTAGCACTTCTATCATTGAATCTACGGGTACTACTGCTATTGTTCCAGGTTAAAAAATAGGCAGCGGTATCTGTTATCGTACTGAATTCAGGATTAAAATGATGATTTGGATTTTTGAATAAATTCACATCATAATCACCTCTGTTTTTTCTACCATAAAACTCAATGTAGTCAACAGATCCATTATTGGTTCCAACATAAATTGGAATTTCCTGACCATTATGAAATATCTGGATATTGGAAGATGTTAAATTTGAAAGACTAATTCCTGAATTTTGTAGCGTACTGGCATCGACCCTATACATTCCGTCACTCACAACTTTTATCTTGTAATAGTCTTGACTAAAGTTAATCCATTCATTGCCAAACAGACCATTATGATTCTGGCACAGAATAGTATTGGACAAGATTAAAGAGAAGAGTATGGTAAAAGTTAGTGCTATTTTTTTCATATAAAACTGTATCGTTTTTAATGACATATTGCTATTGGGCATTTTTGACAGCTCTTTTAAAATAATCATAGTTAATGTCTACCAAGAGGGAAACTATATGAGAAGGCAATACTCCAGAATTTCCCCCTAAATTAGTAAGTGCATAATCCAATCTTAAGGAAAAGATTCTTAAACCAACTCCAAAATTTGGTTGTAGAGAGAGCACTGACCTTTCATCAATATTTGTAAATCTTTGGAAATTATTGATACCAGATCTTAAGTAAATCAAATTATTGTAATCAAGCTCTATACCGAATGCAGGTTCGATACTTATAGGATTTGAACTGATAAGAGTATTTCTTTTGCCATCGGTAGTAAAGATGAAATCAAGTTCAGCGAGAATACCAATAGATTTCTGTTTTTTACCTTCTTCAGCTGGTTTTTTACCAAGATTAAATCTATGTGTAAAAGCAGCACCTAAAATGATTTGAGGTTTTGTGATTTCGTAAGATTTTATGGGTATTTCATTTCCTGTCATTCCCAGTACTTGTCGTTCAGTAGAGTCGAAATTAAATGACCATGAGTTGAAAGTTGTAGTGATATCTTTCAAGGTCAACCCGAACTGAAATTTTTTCACTTTGTACTGCAATCCCAGATCGGCTCCAAAGCCCCAGGAATTGGCAAATTTTCCAACATTTCTATAGATGATTTTAGGACTGACACCCACGGACAAGCCAATTTTTTCGAAATTTTGAGCATAGTTAAATATGAATGCATAATCAGCCGCTGAAAATTCTGTAACATTGTTGTAGTTGATGCTACCATCACTATTATAAAGGGTCAATGTATTGGGTATACCGTCAACTCCAAATCTTATAAATGAGAAACCTACATATCTTGGTTGGTCCTTGAGCTTCAATCCAAAACCCGCATAATCATACTTCCCAATTCCTCCGAACCATTCTGCATGCATGGCGCCAACCTGAAGGTCTGATTTGATTCCTGTTAAACCGGCAGGATTCCAAAAACTGCTGTTGGCATCTGAGATATGAGCAACCATCGCACCACCCATGCCCTGAGCTCTTGCACCCAAACCGATGGAAAGAAATTCATTACTGTACTTTTGGGCGTATGAGTTTATTGAAAAAATCAAGCACAAAAAAAATATAAAAACTGACCTTTTGTTCATTGTTTGTAATACAGTTAGAATTTAGGTAATAGAACGACACAACACAACCAATACAAATATAAAAATAAATATTATTTAGCTGAATAATACTGATACTTTTACCTTGATTCAAAATAAATAATAAATGTCTCAAATAAAAAAACGCAATATTTTGATACATTGTTTATATTCGCGCTGAAAAGACTACATTTAACTAATATTTATGCATACAATCAACAGGTTAAGGGATTTGTATAATAATTATGCTTCCAATCATAATTTTGAGCAAAATCAACCGGCAGAATTATATCAACCTTTGGATTATATCCTTGCATTAGGGGGTAAGCAGATGCGTCCTGTTCTTTTGTTGATGGCTGCAGAACTTTTTGATAATAAATCAACAGAATCCGCGCTTGCTGCAGCATATGCTGTAGAATTATTCCATAATTTTTCATTGATTCACGATGATATTATGGATCAGGCTCCAATCAGAAGAGGGATGCCTACCGTTCATAATCAATTTGGAACTAATACAGCTATTCTGTCAGGTGATGTGATGCTTGTTTATGCCTATCAGTTTTTGTTAGAGACTAATCACCCTCAGCTTCATAGTATTTTTAAAGTTTTCAATGAAACGGCAATCGGTGTTTGTGAAGGTCAGCAAATGGATATGAATTTTGAAAAAATTCAATCAGTAGATCTTGAGGTATACATTAGAATGATCGAATTGAAGACTTCTGTTTTACTCCATGGTGCTATGAAGATTGGTGCCATCTTAGGTAATGCTTCTGATGAAGAGGCAAATCATATCGCTGAATTTGGCAGGTCAATGGGAATTGCCTTTCAACTGCAGGATGACTATCTAGATAGCTTTGGAGAGGAGGCTAACTTTGGTAAAAGAATA
>JBILRD010000391.1:0-2841 GCA_044372845.1 Saprospira sp.
CAAAAAAACATAAAATGCCAAAAAATATATACTTCATATCATTAAGATTTTAGTAAAAACTCAGACTTTTTTAACTAATGCAAAATAGGCATTTTATATTAAAATGCCTATTATTTAAATCTTAATTTTCTATGCTTTTACAGGGTCCAGGTTTCAATTTCCAACCTATTGATTTCTGGATATAAATTCTTGATATCAATAAGAATAGGTTTGCCATTTGATATAGATTTAAAATCAACCTCAGCCCACTTTTTAAATTCATCATGAGAAACAGCAACTACAACCGCATCGTAATTGTCACTTGATTTTTCAATCAAGTCAAGGTTATATTCATGTTTAACTTCTTCAGCATCAGCGTGAGGGTCGATAATGTCTACGTTTATCATGAAATCTTTGAGTGCATAGATAAGGTCAGCTACTTTAGAGTTTCTTATATCGGAAACATTCTCTTTAAAAGTTATACCCATGACCAATACTTTAGCATTTTTGGGATTTTTGTCATTTTTAATGAGTAACTGTACCGTTTTTTTTGCAATATGTTCTGCAGTACTATCGTTTATTCTTCGGCCACTTAAAATGACTTGTGGATTGTAACCCAATTGCTGAGCTTTGTATGTAAGATAGTATGGATCAACTCCTATACAATGTCCGCCGACCAGTCCAGGAGAGAATTTTAGAAAATTCCACTTGGTACCAGCTGCTTCGAGTACATCATAGGTGTTGATACTCATTTTGTCAAAAATAATAGAGAGTTCATTCATTAGGGCGATATTTAAATCGCGCTGTGTATTTTCAATGACTTTGGCTGCTTCGGCTACTTTTATAGATTTTGCTCGGTAGACTCCAGCGTCAATGATGGTTTCATAGGTTTTAGCTATTTCCTCCAAAGATTCTTCAGAACAACCAGAAACGACTTTGATGATTTTGTCTATGGTTCTTTCTTTATCACCCGGATTTATTCTCTCGGGTGAATAACCGATTTTAAAATCTTCCCCAACTTTTAGTCCAGAGAGTGATTCTAAGATTGGAACACAATCTTCCTCGGTACAGCCGGGATATACAGTAGATTCAAAAACGACATAATCTCCTTTTTTTAGTACCTTACCTACGGTTTTGGAGGCTGCAAGCAAAGGGCTAAGGTCAGGAGTATTATATTTGTCTATAGGAGTTGGAACAGCTACTATGAAAAAGTTAGCCTGTTTTAAAACTTCAAGATCTGCTGTAAATTCGATATTTTTATTTTCAAAATCTGAAGATGATAATTCTTTGGAAGGATCTATACCTTTTATCATCATATCGATTCTTGACTGATTTATATCAAATCCTATGACCTGAAGCTTTTTTGCAAAGGCTAAAGCTATAGGAAGCCCTACATAGCCTAATCCTATGACTGCCAGTTTTTTCTCCTTGGAAATTAATTGTTGGTACATGATATTAAATATATATCTTTTTTTTAAAAAATACTTGGTCTTTGAGTGATTTCGTGATAACAAATCACTTCTTTAGTATAATAATGGAAAACCATACTCTTTCTTGTAGAATTTACTTTATTGACAGCAGAGCCACCGTGAATGAGATTAGCATGCCAAATCAAAACATCACCTTTTTTGGCTTCAAATACTTTTTTTTGAAGATTTGAATTGCTAATAATTTCTTCAATTTTAGCTTCATATCTTTTATTTGCATGTCTGCCTAACATAAAATAATTTCCTCCATAATCGTAATCCTCATTGCTTAGGTAAGGTAATTTATGGCTACCCGGGTAATAAAACAAAGCGCCTTGATCTTCTTTTATATCTTCCAAAGCTACCCAAATCGCAATTAAAAATCCTTGAGGATGCGTGCTCATATGAATGGAATCTGAATGAGCTCTTTGCTCTGAACCTTTAATAAAATTGATAGATTGAAATAAACTGACTTCTTTACCCAATAGGAAACTTAAAATTTTGGTTATCAGAGGATCATTTCCCATAGATTTGATAAGGTCTGATTGATGAAGTGCAAACATGATTTTATTGCCATATTTGAATTTTATTTTTCCACTTTTCAATAATTCTTCGATATTCTGATTAACATCGTCAGCCTCTTTCTTAAAATATCCAGGAAGAATAGCATAGCCATCTTCTGACCAATTGATTAAAGCTTCCTTTATATCTTTTGGAAAAGATTGAAACTCTGGTTGGTTTCCAGCAATTTCATTCAATGATGCCTGGTCTAACCAAGGTTGGATATCAGTTTTTAGGTTTTTAAAGTCTTTGAATGATATAGGGGAAATTACTGATTTTCTCAAACCATAAGCCTGGTACAAAGCAGTATTATTTTTTAGCTTTTGGTAGTTTATTAGATTGCTGATGATATAAGTGATTTTGAGAGATCTCAGCATTTCTAAAAAAGATTTATATAGGCTCATAGGAATATATAAAAAGTTAGGTCACATCATTTTGCGCTGTCTGGCACTCTTTGTTTCTCAAATCCAAGTTAACTAAAATTGCCATATTAAAGAAGAAAAAGCTTCCAACTTTATCTGTTTCTATCATATCGTTCATTAATAAAAATGCGTCGATCACTATAAGCATAAGGACCAAACCCATAGCCAGATTTTTTCTGGAATCATTATTCCCTGAATTGTGATAAATTTTTTCGCCAAGTATCAGGGTATAGAAAATAATTGAAATGAAAATAAGTAAACCTATCCATCCCTGTTCTACAAATATCATTAGGTAGTAATTATGAATACCGGATTTTTCGGGGTTATCACTGACATAAGTTGAAAATCTGTTTAAAGTATACCCTTTGTAAAAAAAGTAAAAATTTCCTGGACCTACGCCAGTATGCGGATAT
>JBILRD010000392.1:0-2839 GCA_044372845.1 Saprospira sp.
AACTTTGTTATAACCTAAATTAAGACCCAAAGAAGAACCAGTTGATTCATTGATAGCAGCAAACATTTGTATGTAATCTACATAATTACTTAACCAGCCATCTTTTATTTTATCAAAATCTGCTTTTGCAATAGCATCATTACCACTGAACCCTCCTTTTTCGATTTTGTCAATAATTGAAATATCAGTTGAAATGATAAATACATTGTCAACCATAATTCCTTGAACTTTGTCAGACATAGAGCTAATATATCTTTTACCAGATTTTTTAACAGCACCCATCCCGCTCTTAGATGCAAGGTCTACCAATTTATCAATAAATGCAGGATCCTTCATGGCAATAGCCAGTACCATTTTTTGAGATTGTATCATATCTTTAGAAGAGGAATCCAAATAATTAGCAAAAGCAATTTCACCTTTTAATCCTTTTGTAAAATCCTCTACAGTCAAACCCATTTCACCAATAAACATATTTATAAGTCCATCAAAACCTCTATTTTTTAAAACTTGATTCACAGCACCCAAATCCAGCGCAAGCATGGAAAGGCCAACCATATCCTTTTTGGGGAAGAATTTAGTAAAATCAGTACTAACATTATTCTTAAAAATTGATCCGTATTCTTTTTTCAATTCCTCACTCATACTAAATGTCATTCCTGATTCCATTTCAGCTTTTTTGAAATCGCAATAAATTGAAAAACTATTTTCTTCCAAAGCTTTTTCTGTTAAACCCAAATAAGCAATTTGTTTCAAAGATTTAGAAATTTGCTTATCCTCTTTCAATAGCTTAATTATTGGTGCGGTCTGAGCCCAAAAAAGGACATCATGCCCTTTAGCGTTTTCAGCTTTAAATTCTTTATTACTTAAAATACTTTCTTTGACATTTGATTCAAAATTCTTAACAAAAAGCTCTTTCAAAGGGGACTTGGAAGAAACATTCATTATTAACATTTTATCATTCCAGGCGATACCTAGATTTGTATCGTCTGATTTTTCTTCAACAAATTTGAACTTAGCTTCTTTTTTAATATTCTTAAAAGGTGATTTTTCTTCTTTGGCTGTTTTTTCTATTTGAGCTTCAAAATCTTTTATGCTTTTAATTGGAAGAATAAAACCAACTACATAATCGTCATTACTTTTGATATCAACATACATTCCAAACTGACTATTGATGGAAATACCTGAAATTTCAGGGTTTTCAAGGATTTTTTTAAGCTCTTCCGTTTTAGCTTCTTTGAGCATCGATTTGAAAATTTCCGATTTTTTAAACTCCTGATAATCCATTTTTTTCATCATTTGTTCCATGTCAATGATAGACACTAATGTAGATGAAGAAGGAATTTTATTGAGGATTTCCTTGAGATTGGCAGATCCACCTCCTAATCCACAGGAATTGATCAAAAATAATACTGCTATTATCAGAAAAAGGAAAAATGTTTTGAACAGGCGATTCATGGTTTAAAAGTTTGATTGTGAAATTATGAAACAAATAATTTTTATAAAAACTGAGAAATAGACTAACTTAGAGGGCAAAAGTAATAACTATTTCCCTTTGATTAAAAGTTCCAATACTATTTTTATTAAAATATATGAAAACCAATAATTTATTGATATTATTCTCCTTGATTGGAATCTTCACAAGTTGTAAAAACATTATCAACAGTTCTACAAACCAAGACAATCAAGTATTTAGCGGTGGCTGTTATAATGTCTCCAATGAAAAAATTGTAGAGGTTTTGAATTTAGCTGTAGATAATGATAAAATCTCAGGCACGGGCAGACGAACGTATATGAGCTTTAACGAGAATTTTGATCTCAATATCTCAGGAGATAAAACAGCTGAAGGGAAGTATGACGTAACCATCATTGCGAAATCAACCATGGAGGGTCGAGAAAATATTAGTGAAACTACCTATGAAACATGGCATGTATCGGGAAATAATCTGGAAGTTATCAACAGAAATTCATCACATTATGTTGGTAAATTAAATTTTTACAAAGTTAACTGCGATGGTTCAAGTGCTAAGGATAGCAGTTTATTTGATGGGTTCTTTGGTTTTACAGATGGTTATGCCCCTGTAATTAAAAATGGGAAAATGGGTATTGTCAATGAAAAATGGGAAATTGTGGTCCCCTGCAACTACCGAGAACTAGGTAATGTCTTTGAAGGCGCAGTAAAATTTTACAATGAAAATACTAATAAATATGGGTTCATTCTCGTACCTGAAAACAAGGTACTGGTTGAAGCGAAATATGTCCATGTAACAAATTTTAGCAATGGGTTGGCTGCAGTGCTTGATGACAACATTGGCAGATGGGGCATTATAAACAAAAAAGGAGAAATGGTACAAACACCAAAATTTTGGTCTCTAAATTTTTATCCATCTAATCCTTATCTCAAATTATTCAATGAAGGGTTGGCTAATGTAGCCATAGATGATGCAAAATGGGGATACATCAACACCAATTTAGAAACCGTAATACCTTTCGAATATCTTTTTGCCGATCCTTTCAAAAATGGAATGGCCAGAGTCAATAAAAACGGACAAGACTGGTTCTATATTGACAAAACCGGAAAATGCGTCAAAGACTGTAAATAATTTAGTAAGAAAATAGCTTTTGAGTATTATGTAGTTGTTCAATAGCATAATTTAATTTAGAATCGTCAATATCCAGATGGGTGACAAATCGAATCAAATTAGGACCAAATGGTACAGCCTTTATCCCTTTGTCAGATAAATTCGATAGAAAATCGTTTGTATTGATAATTGAAAGAAGTTTAATAATAACAATGTTGGTCTCAACTGGATAAACATAATCAGTAAAGCTCATCTTGGAT
>JBILRD010000394.1:0-2809 GCA_044372845.1 Saprospira sp.
GCCCCAACCGGTTATCAAAACAGTTGGAATATTTGTGCCGAAAACAGCGATGCACCTGATGTTGAGATGATCAATGATCTTGTAAATATCTTGCAAACATACACCAATGTAGATACCAATAAAATCCGAATATTAGGAACATCAAATGGCGCTGGTCTGGCCAATCGGGTCTTTATAGAAAACACGAATGAGGGAATAGATATAATTTGTTCAATTGTTTCGCATCTGAATGATTTCCAATACCATTCAGGGGATTTTTATAAACCAAGTGGAGTAACAGCCCCCAGTAGTTCATACTGTGGCTATGATGTTGTTTCAAACCCTTTATCTTCAAGAAAATATTTAAGTATTAGCAATACAAACGATAATTTAATTCCCTATTATGGTGGGCTTTCTCCTAATATTGGAGCAACCTTTTTACCAGCGGAAACCGCAGCGCTCAATATCGCAACATATAAAGGCTATACGGGAAGTATATTAACTTCTGGAACAACAATAGGTACGGGTCCTCTTGAAATTACAGAATATTCGTATTTATCTGGAGATGTAGTTCATCTAAAAGGCAGTGCACAGCATCAAGCTAATGCTACTCAAAAAAATTACATAACAAACTATTTTTCAGACTGTGCAACTTCTTTAGACATTAAAGAAAGTACACTATTCGAGTGTACGATTTATCCCAACCCTGCCAATGACATCCTTTATATTCAAGCAGATGCTAATTTAATAAATGCAGACTACGCAATAAATGACAATCTAGGAAAAACGCTATTATTGGGGAAAATAACATCAGAAAACATAAGTATCGATATTAAAATCCTATCAAAAGGCATCTATTTTTTGAGTATCGGAGGCTATTTGAAAAATGTAATGAAAATAGTTAAACAATGAAACCAACCCATAAAAGCACCTACAATAAATTGGCGGCTCAGTGCTTCGTATGACAGTTTTGTGGTTCAACAAAATTTCGTTCTTTGCATCAAGTTTTGTGCTAAAAGTCCCGCTCTTCGGTTAGTTGCAAAACGTTAGTAGCAATGCTAAAAGACGATGAAAAAATACTTACCTTAATAATTTTCTTAGGAATTATGCAGACCACATTTGGACAATTGACAACTGAAAAAGAAAAATCACTTCAAACAATCCTTGACAAAAGAGTTGACGGTAAAAAGGTGTTTGGGACATCTTTCGCCATTAAAAAAGACAGATTGGTTTGGAAGGGCGTATCGGTTTTTGGCCGGGGGCAACAGATAAATATTTAGCTCTAAAACTAATAGTGGGAACAAACACATACTATGGCTGGGCACGCTTTGATGTTGTAGCCACTTCCTCAACGTTCACCATAAAAGATTATGCCTATGAAAGTACCCCAAATACATGTATTCAGGCAGGGCAAAGCATCTTAGCCAACAATGAGAACTCAAGTAATAATCGTTTTTCCATCTTTCCCAATCCCTTTATTTCCTCGACAACCATAGAGACAACAATAAATTTAAAAAATGCAAGTCTGACCCTTTACAATGCTTACGGACAGTCATTAAAGCAAATAAATAACATTTCGGGGAATACAATAGCTTTATCCCGTGACCATCTTCCCAACGGACTCTATTTTATGAGACTCACAGAGGAGAACAAGATCATCGCAGAGGAACCATTACTAATTACTGACTGACCTTAAATATAATAAGTAGCGAATAAGCTTTCTAAAATCCCTGAAAACAGTATACTATAAAAATTGTTTTAACTTCAACAAAAAGGAAGCTAATGAATCATTTTACACTTTTTACACTATTTGCGCTGACTGTCTTTGGCAGCGAATCTCTTTCTGCTCAAAAAGAATTTACTGCGGCTCAGGTAGTAGAAGAAAACCTAAGTTTTTACAATCAAAGAAACCTGGAGGGCTTTATGAGTTCATTTTCAGACAATATAACTTTATATGCTTATAACAATGACATACCTGTTGCAAAAGGCAGAGAAGCCATTAAAACACTATACTCAAAACTTTTTGAGGAATCCCCGAATCTTCATTCAACTATTCTGCACAGAGCAGTTATTGGCAATAAAGTCATCGATCATGAATCAATTGTAGGTCGAAAAGGCAAAAACGAGGCAGTTGAGATGGTAATGGTTTATGTTGTAGAAAACCAAAAAATAGTTAGAATGACTGTTATAAAGGAATAATACAAGCGACAACTATACTCACATCAAAACCTCTCATGGACTGAAGGAACAAAGCAATTGAATATGTCGATAGTATTTAAATCAAAGATTGGACTTGAATTGCTTATTCCACTCTAGTAGTATTTGGAACTGTACTATTTTTGACCATTTTTGAACCATCAGGCTGGATTGGAATAGCTATACTCTCCCCTGTTATTCTTTTTGTAGTGCACATGTTTATGACAACCTATTATGTCATTAAGGAAAACAGCCTGATAATCAAATGCGGATTTTTCTACAATAAGACAGTAAGCATCGATACGATTTTAGCGATTTCTGAGACCAACAACCCAATTAGCTCCCCAGCTACCTCACTGGACAGGATAGAAATCAGGTACGAAGAATTTAATACGGTCTTCATCTCTCCTAAAAAGAAAAAGGAATTTATCAGAGAAATCATCAAATTGAATCCTAGTATTGAAGTAAAGTTTAGAGAATAAGAGATATGACCGGAAGGAATATTACATTAAAAGCAATAACAGTGCACATATAATATTAGAAGAAATACCAAACAACCAATTCTAAGGCATAAATAATGTTTTATACTTTCATTTTGATTACTTAATACAATGATATTCTAATTTTTCAGATA
>JBILRD010000027.1:0-10809 GCA_044372845.1 Saprospira sp.
TTTTATGGGATACCAGCCATAACTCAAATTAGAAAGTCTAATAAAATTATTTTCGACAGGCATCCATTGATTATTGCCAATTTGATATTCAAATTTATAACCTGAGTTTTTATTGTAATCAAAGTTACTTAGGAAAATACTTATATCCTCCTTACCTGTGTTGAAACTAATATTTTTATAATGGTTTGTGTGAAAACTGTAAAAATTACTTGCTTCGGGTGATGTTTTTAAAATGCCGGTAATTTGAAATTTATTGATATAATTTTTTGAGTTTAGTATATTTGGATCCACAACATCATACATATTGAGGCCTCCAAAAATAAACTTTGTATCGTTTGTATTCGAATAGCTTTTATAGTTGTATTCAACGTTTTTTAAACCATTGGATTTATTTACAAAGTAGGTCTTGTTTTCAAATTCATCGATAATTGTAATCCCAGAATATGTTGAAACCCATATCTTTCCTAATTCATCTTTTTGAATACCTACGACAATAGGATTACTAATTTCATTTTTGCTTTTATATACTTTTAGTAAAGATAAATCGCTTGTTTTTCTCAATTCAAGGCCTTGATTGGTTCCTAACCAAATTTGTTTTTTTTCGTCTTCAATTAGAATATCTTTTACTGGATTGTTCGTTAAAATCATTTTTTTTGTAAAAAGGATTGTACCATTCTTTTTAAGAATGAAGCTAATCAATCCAAAGTCCGTTGCAACCCAGTATAGTCCAGAGGTTTTGTCGTAGCATATATCATAAACTCTGGAAAAGTTGCCTATAGTGTAGGGAGTAATAATGTTTTTTCTATAATCATATAGAACAATATTTCCAGTACCACCAAGTACCAATAAAGAATCATTCAATCTAGATATATGGTAAAAACCTTGATCAATATTTATTTCTGAAGTTAGATTCTTACTTAGTTTTTTACTTTTTAAATCATATGAAATTAAACCTCGGCCTTCTGTTGCACAATAAATAGTGGATCCTATTATAATTGCATCAAATACACTTATAGGTTTGTCAATATCGTTCAAAAATTTAGAATTTCCAGTTTTAATGTTGTACTCAAGAATGACAGGAAATCCAA
The DNA here is from genome assembly GCA_044372845.1 of Saprospira sp. GTDB lineage: Bacteria > Bacteroidota > Bacteroidia > Chitinophagales > Saprospiraceae > Saprospira. Next base: position 1,089 of record JBILRD010000027.1, read on the forward strand.
AAAAATAGATCAAATCATCTCCGTGTGGTAATATTTTCCTTCTTACTCTTAGGGTGTTTTCTCTGAAAAGTGAATTATCATCTATGTGTTTAATATAATCGAAGTGTAATTTATTGGAAACAATAAGCCCTTGATTAGTACAAATGAAAATGCAATCATTATTTATGCTTAAAATTTTTCTCAACTCAACATTTGGAAGCTCTCTGTCTACGTATTCATAAAAACTTGAGTTGAATTTTAAATTAGTTTTTTTATTGGCAGTTAAGTACAATATATCTCCATTTTGGCTTTCTGAATAAGATGTAACAATGTCGTTATTACTTACCTTAGGTACTAATTCAAGCTTATTTTCCGAATTTAAAAAAAATAACTCATTAAAAATATTTAAAACAATTCCATATTTCAAAGATGGATAAATAATGTATCCTGTTTCATTATTGTTTTTTTTGTAAATATTGGTTTGATTCAAATTTGAGAGATTGAATTCATAAATTCCCTGATCAAAGGAACTCACGTATATTTTATCACCTTTCATGATGATATCATCTTTATTTTCAAAATTTAAATATTTTGCATGGAGCTTGATACTGCCTTTTTTGATTTCTAGTAAGCCATCACTATATAAAATCGCTGTTGTATCGCCTTTTATGCAAATTGATCGGGCACCTCTAGCAATAATTTTTTTAAAGGTTAAATCCTTTGGGGTAAGCTCTAAAATACCCTCTTTATATGAGACAAGATAGATTTTATCTTTAGTCTTGTATAGTTTATTGACTTCATTTTGAGAGAAGAAAATTCTATTTTTAGATTTATTGAATACGATAAAATTACTACCATCAAAACGGGTAATGCCATTTTGACTAGCTAGCCAAATATAACCTTGTTCATCTTTGACAATATCGTTAAGCCTGTTATCTGCAAGACCATGGGCAATAGTATAGTTTGTAAAAATAAAACCCTTGTCATTAGCCCAAACATTGTTACTTAAAAGTATGCAGAATACAATAATTGAACGGATTGTGAGCGACATTTGATAGTTTGATTAGTTATACTGCAAAAATGGGTTCACAATATTAAGGCCTTGAATGTTAAAAATTAAATACTACAATCTATATCACATTTTTATGTGATGATGTTCTTTAACCTATCAATAATATAGCTTTGAATCAAATTCTCCCAAAAATTATTATTTTTGTATTCTGTAATTAAAAATAACTTATCTGTTCATTCACCACTAATAAAACAAGTAGTTTTATTATTATCAATCTCTACAATGGAGTACCTAATAATCGCCTTACAATTTATCCTTAGTTTATCTATACTAGTAACCTTACATGAGTTTGGTCATTTTCTGCCTGCCAAATGGTTTGGAATGAGGGTCGAAAAATTTTACCTTTTCTTTAATCCCTGGTTCTCTGTTTACAAAATCAAAAGAGGCGAGACAGAGTGGGGGCTAGGATGGCTACCTCTTGGTGGTTATGTCAAAATTGCCGGCATGATTGATGAAAGTATGGACAAGGAGCAATTGATGCAAGAACCTCAGGCATGGGAATTTAGATCCAAACCAGCATGGCAAAGATTGATAGTTATGCTAGGCGGGGTGACAGTCAATTTTATCCTTGGTTTCTTCATCTATTCTATGTTGCTGTTTTTTAATGGGGAACAGTTTTTACCTACAAAAAATTTAAAGTATGGTGTCGCCGTTGATCAGATCGGCTCAGAGATGGGCTTAAAAAACGGTGATAAAATAATCGCTGTAGGAAACAAACCAATGGAGGTATACGATCCCGGTTTTGTGATGAAGGAAGTAATCATCAACATGGCATCAGAAATCAAAATTGAGAGAAATGGAGTTGATACTGTTATTAAAATTCCTGATTCAGTAGCTTCCAAGTTGGCTACAGTAAAAACGCCATTCTTTACGCCAAGAATACCTATCGTGGTAGGTGGTCTAGTTAAGGATATGCCAGCAGAAAAAGCCGGATTGCAAAAAGGGGATTCCATTATTGCCTGTAATGGTATGGATATGGCCTTTTATGACCAATTCCAAAAAGAAATTTCAAGAAATATTGAAAAGGAAATTTCAATTACAGTGATCAGAAAGGGAAATCCTGAAACCATCACCGTAAAATCAAATAAAGACGGTAAAATTGGTTTGTATCCTGAAAATTTCGATAAATTCTATGAATTAGAAACAAAGAGTTATTCTTTACTGGCTGCTTTCCCTGCTGGTATTGCCAAGGGTTGGAATGCCTTATATGTCAACATCAAAGCATTGGGTCAATTGGTTAGCGGCTCCGGAAGAGTAAAAGCCTCTGAAAGCCTTGGTGGTTTTATTTCAATTTCAAAGCTTTTTCCATCTACCTGGGAATGGGATAGATTTTGGGCCATTACAGCCTTTTTATCTTTGTTGCTAGGATTCATGAACTTGTTGCCTATTCCTGCACTGGATGGCGGACATGCTGTCTTCTTGTTATTGGAAATTATCATGCGAAGACCTGTTCCTCAAAAAGTTTTGGAATATGCCCAAATCGTCGGTTTTGTCCTCTTGATTGGCTTATTGTTATTTGCCAATGGTTTGGATGTTATCAGATGGTTTAAAGGCGGCTGATAAATCATTTTTTGATGGATCATTCAAAACTTGCGGCACTGCTATTGTCTGAGAACCCTATACTAGGCTACAAAATTGCCAAATCTACCGGATTGAATTACAGCGAAGCTGTGTTGATTGAGGTTTTGCGTTTTATGGAACTTGTGCATAGTATTGGAGAACGACTCACGCCCTCAAATAAAGTCGATTTGGCCTGGCATGAGTTTATACTTTTTACAAAACTATATGCCGATTTTTGTTCCCTACATTTTGACAAATTTATACATCACTATCCCGGCGATAATCATTCGGAAAATAAAATAGGCTTTAAAAAGCTACATTATCATTATAATAAACATTTTGGGTTTGAGCCCAATCCTGAGTTTTGGGGAAAGGTACTTGTAGAAATTGCAGATGAATCGGATTGTGGAACAGATTTGATTTAAAAACACCAAAAAAATTGAAATATGTATTTCAACGGCAATCTCAGTATCGATCCTACACAATTGACAAAAATTGAAAAGGTAAGACCCCAAAAGGCCTTTAAACGAATCCTATTTTTCCTTACTGCTGGCGCTGTTTCAGATAAAGTTGAGCATGAAACCTTTTCGGCAGTTTCTATCTTGCAACAGCTTTATACCGTTTTCAATTCAATTGGTATTAATAACCTGGTGAGACTTTCGCACGATGATATCGATTTTTATCTCGATACAGAAGGTAAAAAAGATGACCTCAAAGCCTCCCTCGATTTGTACGATTTACAAACAAATGATGCAATGTCTGAAAGTTTCAAACAGCTTTCAATGGTATTGGAACATGAAGAAAACGGATTTAAATACTTGATTAACATTACCATTAATCGTACGCACCAAATAGGAGTTTATCCAATTGATATCTTTATAGATGGCCTGCTAGATGAATTTGCTGTTCATAACGAGGTTGAAGCCAATGCCTTGAAAACTAAAATGGAAAAGGTTTTCAAAGACCAGGAAAGTTATGATTGCTTTATCAGGGAACGTCAAAATACATTCGACCAGTTTCTTGATAAAATCAAATTTCAGATCAATAAAATCATCAGGGTCACCGATGTCAAGAGAAAGTCGAAATCAAACATCCTTATTCCAAAAGAGAGCAAAAAAGATTTGAATAGTTTTAGAAATCAATATCCTGCAAATTATCAGGCACAGAGTCCTGTTTATCAGGGATATTATGGTTTTAGTGATTTCTTTTTCTATTCCTTTATGTGGTCTTCGATGTGTCACAGCCATCATATTCATGTTCACGATACTAGTCTCGTCTCAGAAGAGGGCTCAGTTATTAAAGATATTGATCATGAAGGAATTGATGCAGGTGATAACAGCCTTTTCGATTCCGATCAGGATTATAATAATCGCCTAAGTGATAATGACCTATGTTATGATGAAGAAAGTGGCGAGTATGGGGATACCGATTCAGGAGGCAGCGATAGCTGGTGGGGTGGTGATGACAGTAGTAGTGATAGTGGCGACAGCAGTTGTTCTTCTTGTTCAAGTTGTGGCGGCTGTGGTGGCGATTGATAAAGATTCCTTATAATTAAATTGCAGCGATTCATAACTGCAATTTAATTATGAGGAATAATAGTCTATTAAAAATTTAATAAATTCCTTAAATCATCCGGAGAATTGATGGCAATATCCGGTTTTGATAATACGAAATCCAGAGAGGATTTAGACTGTATCTTGGCAAAATTTAGTGCTTTGAATTTGTCTGCTCCGTATACTCCGATTTTGCCATTTACTATAGTGACCAATCTGGCAGTTGGATCTTTGGCAATAACCATTTTATCCCATGAATCTTTGTGGTAATTGATACAAGTTTTATTGTCGCCAGACAAATAATAAACCAACTTGATTTCATTATTGCCAATTTCTGATTTAAATTTTTGATCTGGACTTATCTTTGCCATTACCTCAACTGCATTATCCTCTTTCATCAATTTGTCATAATTGTAAATCCCGAAACCACTGATTTCAAAGCTTCTGTAAACATCCGCTTCAAATTTTAAGAGCTTCATTTCTTCCTCCACTTTTTTCATAGCTTCAGCATAATTGTTATTCCAATATTCAGGAGGAAATTTAAATAGTGATTGAATCGGCATGACACATTCAATGATGGCTTTATAGATCTTAGAACTGTCAACCTTATCTTTTTCATAATCATAAACCTCAATTTTTACCTCATATCTATTATTCCCTTTAGATGTAAGTTCGGCAGATTGACTTAAGTTTTTATTATTAAGCCATGAGGGAGGATTTGGACCGCTCAGTTTTTTCCAGACCATTAAAGCCGCCGGCATAGTTACTCCTTTGTAAACAATATCATTGGAAACATAGCAATTAAACCAGCCTAAACCATATTTTTTTGACTTGGAAACAAACTCTGGATTGTTCTGATTTTTTGAAATCTTGTTATAATCATTCTCAAATACAACATCTAAAATGGCCATATAATCAAAAACAAAATATTTACTGACTACAACATTTTTCATTTTGGATTCAATAGCCTTTCGCTTCTTTTCTTTGTCAGCATTGACGCTTACATTGTAGTTGTAATCCAGGAATTCCCAGCCTTTTCCATTTTGATCCAAATAAAAAACAGAGTAATCTGTTCCGCTTTCAAAAGAAGCCATATTAACATTGATCTTCTTGTTTTTATCAATCCCCAATTGTTTGCCATTTTGCTCTGCCCTGATTTCAAACATACCGGCAGTTTGCATGTTTCTTTGCCTGCCCTGTGCATGATAATCCATTGGAATTCCGGAAATCATAACATCTAAACCATCGTGAAATTCTCTGTATTTCAAATTTATTTTTTCATTTAGATTCTTTCCGTTTTCGTCTACAATAGCATCTTTGGGGATAAATATTTCACCTTTGTTATTCAATTTGATGGTGGTATCTCTAGAATTGTCAATTTGAAACTCCTGAAATTGTTTGTCAAATTTAGGCAAAGGGGACTTTATGCTGAGTTTCACTGCCTCGGCTTTAGGTTTAAGCTCTTTTTTATTACTGCAGGAAGTAAGGATACCTAAACATAGGATCAATAGTCCAATCTGATTGTATGTTTTCATAGGTTTGGATTTTTAAGTTAGTAATATTGATAAAAGTAGACTGCTATATCAGCATAATTTTGTTGGGTATTTGGCTTTACCTTGGGGCCATAAGGGAAAGATTTTTTATTCATCCATTTTTTAAGTTCTTCTTCTGATTTATCTAACCCACTGTTGTACATGGTTGCCAACATTTTTATTTTTTCTTTTTGATCTAAATCATGACTTAATTTCCTTGATGCAATTTCATAAAAACAGGATAAATATTTTAACTGCCATTCCATATCAGACAGTCTTTCAACCCTTTTCTTTCTAACCTGTTTTTCGTTCAAATTATTGTAAGAACATAAAGTTAAATAATTCGCTGTCCAGGAGGAAGGATCACCCTCGGCAACGATTTTTTCAATTTTTTCTGCAAAAGAAGGTTTCATCTGAAATTGACCAATAGAAAAGTCTGCTGCCTTGCTTCCTCCATCAACATAAAGCCATATCAATGCTTGAGTTTCCATCAAATCTTTCAAAAGGTTGTATCGAATCAGTTCAGGAAAAACAATTGCTTTTAATTCTTTAACAGGAAGCTCATGCTCATCTGCAATTTTTAAAAAACTATTATGATGTTCTTTGCAAACCTCGAGAGCATCATTAAAATTATTTCCAAAGATTTTTGGATAATCATTCACCGGAGAGAAGGAACAAAGAGGTATGAAGGCCAGTATTATAATAATGGTATATTTCATATGTTGATAAATGCTTGATTTTTTGAACTTATTCTATCCTCTAACGAGTTTATAGAATAATTATTGCTTTAGATTTTTAAAAGCACTAACTTTAAACTTGGAAATTAAATTGCTATGAAATATCACAAACAGATATTTAAAATACATAAACTTTTAAAAAATATGTCTGATTCTAAAAACAATCAAAATAGTAGCGAGAAAGCTGACAAAACAATCAACAAACACGTTCTTTGGTCTATGGGAGCGGGTTTGATACCCTTTCCTGTTGCTGATTTTCTGGCAGTGGCTGCTGTACAAATGGATATGATTAAAAATATAAGCCAGGTATATCAGGTCGATTTTAAAGAAACAGAGACAAAGGCAATCATAACAGCTTTGACTAGCTCGGGCTTATCTCGTATCGGTGCTTCTGCGATTGTGAAGATGGTTCCAATCGTAGGTTCTGCTTTGGGAGGCATCTCTATGTCTGTTCTTTCCGGAGCGTCAACCTATGCCTTAGGTCAGGTATTTAAATCGCATTTTGAAAATGGTGGTACTATTCTAGACTTTGATTTGGACAGATTTAAAAAGTTCTACGATGATCAGTTCGAAAAAGGGAAAAAAGTTGCCGAGGATTTAAAAGATGAAACTGAACCAAAGTCAGGGGCCTCTCAGCATCAAGAATTTTCTAATGAAGAAGTCCTGACTAATAGTCCTGATATAGTCAAAAAATTAAAAGAGTTATCAGAATTAAAAGAAATGGGTGTGATCGATGAGGAAGAATTTAAACAAATGAAAGCCAGGCTGATAGAAAATTATTATAAAAAGTAATGTTAAAAATAAAAAACCGCGATAAATCGCGGTTTTTTATTTTTATTTAAACTTAAAGCTATTCATAATTTTCTCAGCATAATCTATATAAGATTTAAACTCACTTTGTTCAGTAGTGAAGGTCAGAACATATGCTTTCTCAGGTGTTACCCAGCAATATTGAATAAATGTCAGTCTGAAATTCCCCATTTCCCCGGAATAAATGAATTTATGGTATTCTGATTTCTTTGTCTTTATTCTTTCATTTGCAATAAATTCACTGTTTTTGATCATATTGCCGATTTGATCTATAGATACAGAAACATAAACATCCAGATCTATTCCCATTCCCTTTATATTTTGCTCATTAAGATTGACATTTTCTCTGAATTCATCTGATTCTGAACTTTGAGGAGATAAAACTATAAATTTTATATTATTTGCTTCCTCTTTTTTCAGCTCCCAATGATTAGGGTATTGAATGGAGTAGTTAGAATCATTCATCTTAATCCATTTGATTTTTTCATTTTTTTGAGCGGCAAGAAATGGAAAGGATAACAAAGAGAAAAGAAGGATTTGTAGAATTTTCATGGCAATAAGTTTATAATGAGTTTGAATGTTAATCTAAATCTAATCCATTTTCTTCCTTATCTTTGCTCCATGGAGCGTTATTTTCATTTTTTTAGGAATCGATAATGATTTAGAATCCTGCATTTTTTAATCAATTCGAAATATGCAGCAAAATAAAAATTATCATCTTAAAAGCATTTAAATTGCCATTATAAGTAATTAAAAATTTAATTCTAAATAATTAGATTACTGAAAAATGTGATTTTTTTGACCTACATTGATTCCTGTTTTTGAATGATTAAAAAGTACCTAGTATTTTCCTTGGTCAGAAATTTAATTTAAAAAGAAAGTGAATAAGAAAGTAATTTTTCAGGTTTCAAACTAAAGTAAAACAATTGTAGTATTAGCACTTTTTATAGGAAGCTTACAATCAATTTACGCATCTCATCTGCTTGGTGCAGAAATGTATTACGATTGTATTGGGGCTAATCAATACAGGATTTCTCTCGTGCTTTACAGAGATTGTAATGGCCTTAGTTTAGGTGCTACTAAAAATGTTTCAATCAATCGATGTGGTACTATTAAGGCACTTTGATATTTTAGCGGATTAGATAGAATTGTAAATAAAAAAGGCTGCCTAGTTTTCTAGACAGCCTCCAATTATTTAAATCAAAATTAAGCCTTATCCTTGTTGTCATCAGCTTCAATCTTGATAGTCACTTCAGTTTTATCTTTGATTTCTATTTTTTCTTCTTCTTTCATAATGCCCATTTTGCGTTTCAAATCATCCAGAGCAGCAGATGCTGTAACATTGGTATTGTTCAGAGCCTTGTTGATTTCATCATCAACGGTTTTTCCTTCATCGGCCATTTCTCCATAGGCATCAGCTAAGGCTTCTTGCTCGTCTACTTTTTCTTTCATGCGCTCCAACATAGACATTGTTCCGGAAGAGTCAATATTAGTCAACTGTTTGTTTAATTTAGCTGTAGCGCGACTAACTTTGTCTCGAGCTTCGAGGGTGCGTAATTCATTTTCCCATTTGGCGATTTGGCTTTTCAACTGGCGGATTTTTCCTTCCATATTAGTAACCATGCCATCGTATTTTTGTTTGTTGGCAACTGCTTGTTGATGTAACTTGGCATTCTCTTCACGTCGTGCCAGTGCCTCAGTTGCAAGTCGTTCTGCTTCAGCCATATCTAAGTGACCGGCTTGTCCTTGTTTGAGTAGAGCCATTGCTTTTTTCTCATATTCTTCAACATTGTTTTTGTATGTTTCAGATTCACGGCCAGTACGAATAGCAATTGCTTTGACCTCAGCAAGACTTTGCATGCTTTTGTCCATATCAATTTTAAGATCACGAAGACCTTGTTTAGTCATTTTGATTGGATTTTCCATCTTGTCTAAAGCAGCATTGGCTTCAGCTTTTCCAATTCTAAATAAACGTTTAATAAGCGACCACATATTGTATTGTTTTTGAATGAGTTTTTGAAAATTGATTGATAAAATTAAGGATATAATATTGAAAATCCCGATAGAAAATTATTTTTTTGAAGCCAGTGTCATAAATTCATCTGCATGTTCAACCAATGCAATTGTTAAGGCAGTAAAAGATGAATCCAATTCATTTTGATCTAAATTCTCAAGGGCTAATGTATCTCTGAAAATCATTTTATTTCCGCTTTCATCCAGAACAAAAGCACCATGTATCAATTCCCTATTGATTTGTAAAATTCTCTTATATGTATCTAATTCCTGATGATCAAAGTCCAAAACATGTTGCTCCATAATTAAAACGTCTCCTTCACAGTCTAGCGCCATGTTGCAGATGCCCTTTTCTTCGTTGTTTATGACAAAAATCTGATCATCATTATTTTCAATACTAATTTCATAGCCAAGGTCTAGCAGATAGTTTTTTACTTTTTCAAAATAGTTCATATCTATAAATTT
>JBILRD010000028.1:0-10797 GCA_044372845.1 Saprospira sp.
TCAGTAAAAAATAATTCATTTAAAATCCCGACAATATCCAATACACTAAACCACCATTTGGAATGCTTATCAATCTGGTTTTCTGCCAACTTGCTATTTTGCAGAATATGGCTTAGTTTAGTTTGTCTGTTAGGGTTTATCTCTTGCTTATGTATAATAATTGATGCTATTCATCCTCTATTAATAATCACTTAACCTATAAACATGTTTCTATATTTAGAAACTTTAATTTTGTTTTTAACGTTTAAATTGAATACCTTTAATGAAATATTTTGAAACAATCTTTTTGGAAGATGCCAAGAAATTTATAGAAAAACTTGACATTAAATCCATCAGGAAAATATTTTATAATATAGATCTGGCAGAACAAACAAATGATCCTAAATTATTTAAGAAACTTCAATTTGATATTTGGGAATTTAGAACAAGTTATAATGGTTCCGAAATAAGATTATTAGCATTTTGGGATAAAACTAATAAAAGGCGAACATTAGTCATAGCGACAAATGGTTTTATTAAAAAGGTAGATAAGGTGCCTAGCAAAGAAATAGCAAAAGCAATAGCACTTAAAATCAATTATTTTAACAATAAATAAAAATAATATGCAAAAGAAAGCATTGAAAACATATAATTTCTCGGACCTAAAAGATAATTTTCTTGGAAAAATAGGTACTCCTGAACGTGATGAATATGAATATGAACTTCGGATGGAAGTTTTGGGGAAAATGATAAAATCACTTAGAAAGGATAGAAATTTAACTCAAGAAGATCTAGGAAAACTAATTGGCGTTCAGAAAGCCCAAATCTCAAAACTCGAAAACAGCGCCAATAGTGCGAGCATTGATACAATTGTTAAAGTTTTTAAAGCACTCAAAGCAGAAATCATATTTCAGGTAAAACTCGAGGAGGATCGGGTTATCCAATAAAATATACTATAGACTTCAATCTACTTTTTAAAACGAAATCTAATCTTAAACTCACAAAAATAACCCTGCAATTTTGGAATTTAATTCCAAAATTGCAGGGTTATTTTTGTTTTAATACCGTTTTTTTGGAATTATTCTTATCTTTATGTCTTACTTTAGATGCGATATGAAATTAACAAGAATTATTGATTCCTTACTACCGGAATATTTAGAGGCCTTTCCTGTACTTGCTATACTTGGCCCAAGACAGGTAGGTAAAACAACGGCTGCCAAAGCATTAATCTCTAAAATTAACAGAGATGCTATTTACCTGGATTTGGAATCTGACGAAGATAATCGCAAACTATCCGATCCGGAACGATACTTTAATGAAAGATCAGAATATCTTATTGTAATAGACGAAGTGCAAAGAAAACCAGCGCTTTTTCCGATCTTAAGGTCTGTTATTGATAAAAACAGAAAAAATGGAAGATTTGTACTTTTGGGTTCCGCCTCTCCTGAATTGTTGACAAAAAGTTCAGAATCATTGGCAGGTAGAATAGCTTATCTGGAAATGCACCCCCTTCTTTATCAGGAGGTCAAAGCAAATTTCAGCATGGATGAATTATGGTTAAAGGGTGGTTTTCCAGAAATGTTGATGCAAAAAAATGATTCACTGAGTTTGGAAATGAGGACACAATTTATTCAGACTTATATAGAAAGAGAATTGCCTATACTCGGTCTTTCGGCATCTCCTGTACTTCTGAAAAATTTATTGAGGATGATAGCTCATGTCCAAGGACAGCTTGTCAATTATTCTGATTTTTCAAAATCACTAGGAATTGATATCAATACGGTAAAACGTTATCTTGATTATTTTGAAAACGCCTTCCTAATTAGAAGACTGCAACCCTATTTTTTCAATTCAAAAAAACGACTGGTAAAATCTCCTAAAATATTTATTCGAGATAGCGGATTACTCCATGCCTTATTTAACATTGAAAATCAAAATGATCTGTCAGGTTTTATAGGCAGAGGTAATTCCTGGGAAAGCTTTGTCATTCAACAGGTTATTGCCAACCTTAAAAACAATGTATCTAACTATTTTTACAGAACTCAGGACGGCACAGAACTGGATTTACTACTGGTTCAAGGACTCAACCCTGTGCTTGGAATCGAAATAAAAACCAGTAACGCTCCATCTATCAGCAGAGGCACAAGCATCGCTTCCAAGGATTTGGGAGATATTCCAATCCTGATTGTAACGCCATCTGTTTCGGAAGATTATAAAATAAATGAAAATCAGACGGTTGTAAGTTTTGATAGACTGAATTATCATTTAAATCAATATAAACTTATACGTGAAAATTGACTCTTTGAACAAAGGTTAAAAACCATTGATGTATTCATATAATTAAATAGCCCGTAATCCCAATAACTATCGGAACCCGGGCTATTTATTTCCCAACTATTCCAATTGTCTTATAAATTCTTCGGCAGTAAAAACAGGAATGCTGGAATTTTTATAATCTTTCAGATTTCTGGTTAGGATGACTTGTATCCCATTTTCAATAGCACAATAATATTGGAAAGCATCCTCAAAATCTTTGAAATCTGAATTCAAGGCTAAATCAATAGTCTTGTCATCTACAGGCAGTACTTTTACCAGGACTTTCAGCCGGGATAAAATTTTTCTCGCTTCTGATGCAGACTTTTGTTTTGAGAGGATATAGTTCAAATTTCCGAAGCAAAGAGAAGAAACACAAAGATTAAGTTCCTGTTTGTCGGCATTAGTAAATAATCGCGCAGCATAAATATAAAAAGGATCTCTTTTTGCCAAAAGATCAAAAATTATATCTGTATCAACAAAAACTTTTTTTCTCATTTGTATTTTTCCATTAGGTAGTCCGAATAGTCATCTTTCTCATTATAATCTTTTGGTAAATCAATAACTCCGGACAAACTTTCGACTAAAGGGGAGATTTTATCCTTTCCATTATTTTCTTTGGTAAGCAGTTGCAAATAAGTTTCAATAAGTTTAGAAAGACTTATTTTCTTAGTTTCGGCATAAAGCTTAGCGCGTTCTATGATTTCTTTATCCAGTTTTAATGTCAGTTTTGTGTCCATATCAATAATAGTTTACGTACAAATGTAAACATTTAATACGTATAATTCGTTCCATTTTTTGTTAAAAAAAATATTTATGACATTTATAACAGAAAATCAAAATCTAAAATATCAATTGTATTTAATCTGAATTGTTAAAATAGAAAAATAGTTCCTTTTCTATCTAAAAACAAAAAGCCCGTAATCCCGATAACTATCGGGATCACGGGCTTCATCATTTATATATTTTATCTTACACCCCCAATCGCTTCAAATAGCTTTTCCAACCGATTTGGCGGTACTCAGCCGCTTTGGCTCCTGGATTTTCAGCTTTGTAGATGCCGCGACCAACAATCATGATGTCGATACCGCGCTCTTCAAATGCTTCCTGTGGCGTATTGTACACCTGACCATGTGCGTCACCGCTTTCATTGAGACTGATACCAGGCGTAAGCATCATGAGACCCGCATCGCGAGGACGTTTGTTCTGACCCACAATACCAATCACCACATCCTGATGCTTTTGGGCGATAGCCATGGCTTGTTTGGTATAGTCTCTGGAAGTCAATGTATCAGCAGTCGACATCTGAGCAACGATCACCAATCCAGTATTATCCAATTTTCCAGTAGAACGAAGCGCATCGATACTGGAAGAGCCCGCCACCACATGAACAGTGACCATATCAGCCCAGTCTGCGATATTTAAAGGCGCAGAAGTAAACTGCTGCATAGCAATATGACCAATATCAGCAAACTTGCGGTCTTCAAAAAGTAAAAAATTATGTTTTTTGGACAGCGCTTTTAACTGTATAATCAAATCAGCATCAAAATCCGAAACCGTATCGATATGAGTTTTTAAAGCACATATAAAAGGCCCTACCTGATCAGCGAGCGCAATCAATTCAGCTTTTGTATTGACATCTGCTGAACAACAAAGATTGGTTTGCTTGCTCTCCATAATATCAATCAAGCGATGCGTGATGGTATTAACCGCATTCACCTTGATAGTTGAATAGCTTAATTTAGGAACGGCTGCCCTTTGTAATCGCAATTGGTCATAACCAATTTGATTGTATTGTATAAACTCCAAAGTTCTATCGTGGATTTCCTTGTCAACCTTGTTATGTTTGTACAAAACTTCAAGTATTTCCTGGATAGTGTAAACACTTCTAGCTTGATATCCTTCTCTTTCCAAGGTCGCAAAGCCTCCCTGCATACGATCAACGATCGCGATCACATGATCTACTTTCAATCCTGCTTCTTCAATCGCTTCCAAGGTTTCAATCATACTGATACCACTGCTGATCACATCATCAATCACTACACATTTTTGACCGTCATGAAAAATGCCTTCTACCAGTTTTTTGGTACCATGCTCTTTGGCTTCTTTTCTTTTGACAACCATAGGTTTGCCATGCATCATAGACATTGCAGAGCTCAGTGATAGCGCTGCATAAGGCACTCCGCAAAGATGGTCAAATTCCAGATCTTCAATCAACTTCCACAATTGCTCACTGATATCTTTTAAAGTATCTGGATAAGCGATGATTCTTCTGAAATCAAGGTAAAAAGGAGAGGAGAGTCCACTTTTCAGCGTAAATTGTCCGAATTGAAGTACACCCAGTTCAAATAGTTTTAAAATCAGTTTTTCTTTGTCCATGAGAGTTATGCTGTGAGTTGATGCAGAGGAATTTTTATTTTTGCAAAACTAACATTTAGAAAATAAAGAGTGAAGTCAATAAGAGAAGTTTTTAAAATTTTTTCAGACTTTTGTATAAAACAAATTATATCGTCATGGATATTTCAACCAAGCTAGCAGGAATTCATCTGAAAAATTGTTTATTCAACGCATCTGGACCCCTTTGTACCAGTTCAGAACAGTTGAATGAGCTGGGAAAAAGTCAGGCTGGAGCCATCATGTCCAAAAGCTGTACGCTGGAGTACCGTTCTGGCAATCCTGAACCTCGATATGTCGATACACCCTGGGGAAGCATCAATTCGATGGGTCTTCCCAATAATGGTTATCAATATTATGCCGGATTGGCATCGGAGTTGAAACAACATCAAAAGCCTTATTTTATTTCAGTTTCCGGACTTTCTTTGGAGGAGAATTTGGCAATCCTCGAAAGTTTGAATAAGTCTGAAGGGATTCATGCTATTGAACTGAATCTTTCCTGTCCTAATGTTCCGGGAAAACCTCAGACGGCCTATGATTTTGAACAGACTAAAATAGTGTTGGATGCCGTCATGAAATTTGATAAACATCCGATAGGAGTGAAGCTCCCGCCATATTTTGATATCATTCATTTTTATCAGATGGCTGAAATATTGAACCAATATCCCATCAAATTTGTCACTTGTATCAATAGTATTGGCAATGCACTGGTGATCGATATCGAAACAGAACAGGTCGTCATCAAACCAAAAGATGGTTTTGGTGGAATCGGTGGTGATTATGTCAAACCAACAGCTTTGGCGAATGTCCGTCAGTTTTATACGCTGCTTCGTAAAGATATCGATGTGATTGGATGCGGTGGCGTAAAAAATGGACAGGACGCCTTCGAACATATTCTTTGCGGTGCCAAGGCGGTACAGGTCGGTACCAAACTGATGCAGGAAGGAGTTGAATGCTTTGAGCGTATTAGCAATGAAATGAAGGCCATCATGCAGGCCAAAGGATATGAAAAACTGGAGGATTTCAGAGGAAAGCTGAAGTCGATAGAATAAAAAAAGGCTACCATTTGGTAGCCTTTTACTTTATTAGTCTTGATTTTTCTTTTTCACCATGGTCAGGATCGTTGCTAAGGCAACCGTTTCACCTGTTTGGTCATAAATATCTACCAGCCATTTTACAATGCCTTTGGCGATATCTTCAGGATTTCTCTTTTCCTGATTTACTTTTTCCTTAACAGTCAATTTTACACCAATCGTCATTCCCGGATAAACAGGTTTGACAAATCGGCATTCATCCAAGCCATAGTTCAGCATCACCGGTCCTTTTCTAGGTTCTACAAAAAGTCCTGCCGCTTTGGACAAAACAAAATATCCATGTGCTACACGTTGTTCAAAGATGGTACCTTCCAGAGAAGTGGCATCCATGTGGGCATAAAAATTATCACCGCTGACATTGGCAAAATTATGGATATCTGTCTCGGAAACAGTGTGTTTGTGTGTAATCCAGGTTTCTCCGATTTGTAAATCTTCGAAATGTTTGCGGAATGGATGCACATCATCCTCGATATATTTTGCCCCATTTTGATAAACTCCGGTAATCGCTGTCAACGTAGTTGGCGTTCCCTGAATCGCAGTTCTTTGCAGATAATGCATGACACCTCTGGTACCACCCATTTCTTCACCACCTCCTGCACGACCAGGCCCACCATGCGCCAACAATGGCATCGGAGAACCATGACCAGTACTTTCTTTGGCAGATTCGCGGTTCAGAACCAAAATTCGTCCGTGATGCGTAGCCGCGCCTAATACAAATTCTCTTGCAATCTGATCATCATAAGTCGCGATGGAAGTGACCAGTGAACCTTTACCCATCTGCGCCAGTTCAATCGCTTCGTCCATATTTTTATAAGGCATAATCGTACTTACAGGACCAAAAGCCTCGAGATGATGTACCTTTTGATGGGTGAAAGGACTGTTGTTGACCATCAGTATCGGAGCCAGGAATGCCCCTTTGTTTTTATCAGCGCCGATGACTTCAAAATCATCCAGATTGCCATAGACGATTTCTCCTTCGCTACACAATTCTCGAACCTTATTTTTTACTTCGGCAACTTGCTCTTTGCTAGCGAGCGGACCCATTCGTACGCCCTCGGCATTAGGATCGCCTACTGTAGTTTTTGCTAATTCTTTACTTAGTGCAATTTGTACCGCTTCCATCAAATGTTCAGGAACAATCACACGGCGAATCGCCGTACATTTTTGTCCGGATTTTACAGTAATTTCCTTTCTCGCTTCTTTAATGAATAAATCAAATTCCTCTGTTCCTGGAATGGCATCCGGTCCAAGGACAGAACAGTTCAATGAATCGGCTTCCATATTGAATGTCACGGCATTACCGATAATCTGCGGAAGTGATTTCAACATTTTTCCGGTTGAAGCAGAACCTGTAAAAGTAATCACATCCTGAAAGTCGACCGGATCCAAAATACCAATTCCAGATCCGCAAACCAATTGCAAAGCACCTTCAGGAAGGATTCCCGATGCAATGATATCTTCGAACATTACCTGAGTCAGATAAGAAGTTTGTTCAGCAGGTTTGACAATGGCAGGCATCCCCGCCAACAAATTGACGGATATTTTTTCCAACATTCCCCAAATCGGAAAATTGAAGGCATTGATATGAATGGCAACACCTCTTTTTGGAACCATGATATGATGTCCGGCAAAGGTTCCTTCTTTGGAAAGTGGCGCCAATTCTCCATCAACATAAAAAGGCTGATTAGGGAATTTTTTGCGTAGACTTGCATAGGCAAACAGGGTTCCGATTCCACCGTCAATATCAATCCAGCTGTCTGTTTTGGTTGCTCCGGACAAAGAACTTACAGGATAATATTTTTTACGCAATTCAAAAAGGTGCATGGCGAGTGCTTTAATCATCTGACCGCGTTCCTGAAAGGTCATTTTGCGCAAAGCAGGATTTCCAACTCGGCGAGCATATTCTGCCATGGCGCTGTAATCCAACCCTTCGCTGCCCACAGTACTGATTTGATCACCAGTAATGGCGTTGTATTGAAGAATGCCGGCACCTTCGTGCTCGACCCATTTCCCCATGATGTAATTTGGTATTTTTTTCATGTTCTGGTATTTGAAAGAAAAACAAATAATTTAAACGCGTTCCAAAATCACGGCATAGCCTTGACCTACGCCGATACACATGGTGACCAGGGCATATTTTAAATTTTTACGCTGAAGTTCTCTGGCAGCTGAAAGAATGATTCTTGCTCCAGTCATACCTAATGGATGTCCGATAGCAATTGCGCCTCCATTTGGATTGATACGGGAATCATCATCCGCCAATCCCAGTTGTCGACTGCATGCCAGCACCTGAGCAGCAAAGGCTTCGTTCATTTCAATCAAATCCATTTGATTTAAGCTCAATCCAGCTTTTTCCAATGCTTTAAGTGATGCTGTAACAGGACCGATACCCATGATACGAGGTTCAACGCCCGTAACTGCTGAACTGACAATTCTAGCCATCGGTTTTAAGCCATATTTTTCAACTGCCCAATCAGAAGCAATCAGATTGGCAGCGGCGCCGTCATTTAGACCTGATGAGTTTCCGGCAGTTACAGAACCACCTTCTTTGCGGAAAGCACCTTTGAGTTTTGCCAGAATTTCCATAGAAGTTTCCGGTTTGATAAACTCGTCATGAACGACCATGATTGGGTCGCCCTTTTTTTGTGGAATGGGAACGGAGACGATTTCTTCAGTCAGGATCCCGTTTTTCTGTGCAATGGCTGCTTTATGCTGGGAGTTGAAGGCAAATCTGTCCTGATCTTCACGACTGATACCGTATTTATCTACCAGATTTTCAGCGGTTTCGCCCATTCCATCTACACCGTATAAAGCCTTCATCTGAGGATTGATAAATCGCCATCCAAAACTGGAATCGAACATTTGCGCATCACGACCAAAAGCGGAAGAAGTTTTGGAAATAACCCAAGGACCTCGAGTCATATTTTCAACTCCTCCTGCAATAAACAGATCGCCGTCACCAGCTTTGATGGCTCTGCTTGCCTGCACCACGGCCGACATGCCCGAAGCGCAAAGTCTGTTAACCGTTTCGCCCGGAACAGTTACCGGTAATCCGGCTAATAACAAAGACATTCTCGCTACATTTCTGTTGTCTTCTCCAGCCTGATTGGCACAACCCAAGATAACATCTTCGTAGGCATCGGCAGGAATTTCAGGATTTCTTTTAAGCAATTCTTTGATGACAAGAGCTGCCATATCATCCGGACGAATCGTAGCGAGAGATCCTCCAAAGCTGCCTACCGGGGTACGAATACCATCAATTAAATATGCGTTTTTCATGCTATACTTTTCTTTTTACTGATCAATTTAATCCAACCATTCTTGAGTGGTTCTGTAAACAGTGCCCTTGAAAAGCGCTACCAATTTACCATCCTGATTGGTAATTTTTATATGATAAACCCCGATTTTGTTACTCAAGCTTTCTTCCGTTGCAGTTGCGGTTAAAATTTCTCCGGCTTTCACAGCGACCAAGTGCGAAATGGAGGTTTCAATGGAAACACTTTTTCGACCATGGGCATTGGAAGCAAAAGCCAGAGCAGAATCTGCAAGAGAATAAGTAATACCGCCATGAGCCAAGCCAAAACCCTGAGTCATTTCAGGTCTGACAGTCATTCGCAGAACAGCTTTTCCGGCATTAAGATCCATGATTTCTATGCCTAACCACTGACTAAAAGCATCATGGTCAAACATTTTGGCTTTGGCTATGGCATAAGCTTTTTCTGAACTATTCACAGGTATGTCTTTATTTAAAGCAATTGAGCCTAAAATATTTAGGCTCAATTAGTAATTCGTATTAAAATTAAATATTATCTGGCTATTTGTAATTTTCGAGTTGAAATCTGTTTTTCTTCATTCAATATAGAAATAAAGTAAATGCCATTTTCAAGATCGCTGATAGACAATGACTTATTTTTTAGAGCATCCAGTCTAATTCTTTTAACTACTGACCCTATGGTATTAGTGATGATAAGCTCGCCATTATTTATTTCTTGAGAAAGATCGATGTTAACAAAATCACTGCTAGGATTCGGATAAACGTCAAATGAAATTTTGGAAGATTCTATTGCATTTGTTGATAAAGGAGCACAGGTTTGTCCATGACTAAAGTATATATCCACAGAATCCTGAAAAGCAGTTCCTACACCGAAAAATATGTATCTGAAGTGGCTGCAACCGGATACTCTTTCGGGGTAAATGTGTGCAGAAAAAGAGTAATCTATGGCACTGTCAGCCATATTTACAGTAGTAGATGAAATTAGTTCAACAGCATCTCCTGCAGTATCAGAAGGGGGACAAATATCCCAGCAAGTAGCATTCAAAGTTCCTGGGGTAACATTGATTTCAATTCTTTTTACTTTAACATCCAGTGTTTGGCCAGAGACATTTCTAACCCAAAGATTCTTGCTGATATCAAATGTACTGGAGCTGCCACTAACCTGTAAGCTTGTGCCATTAACTATTTGGGTTCCCTGATTAATGAGTTGAAAGCTCTGAGCTGAGGTATTTAGATATGTTACAGCAATTACAGTTAAGAATAGTAAGTATTTTTTCATTTTTAAATATTTTGATTGAACGGTTGAAATTATAGTTTTAACAATACAAATATAATAAATAGGATCAATTTTTACTTCAATTTATTATAGAATGCTGTTGTAAAATTAAAAAATTAAGCTTTACAATTTTTATAGAATTTATTAACTTTACAAAGTAAATAACTACATTCTGATCAAGAAGTTTTTAATAGTATAATAATGGCTTATAATTTTTTCAATTCCTACAGAGATATAGTTTTAATCTATGGTTTAACAGGAGATTTGATATACAAAAATCAGGCTGCAGCATCTTTTTTATCTGAATTTTCTGATGTCTCCCATAATTTGTCAACTCTTCTCAATGAATTTTCTGATCTCAGCAGAACACATTCAGGATTAAAGATTTTAAAAGAAAATAATTTAAATAGAATCGAGTTATACTCCAACAAAACGTTCAAAGTATATTATTTTG
This sequence comes from Saprospira sp., assembly GCA_044372845.1. Lineage (GTDB taxonomy): Bacteria > Bacteroidota > Bacteroidia > Chitinophagales > Saprospiraceae > Saprospira. Next base: position 10,785 of record JBILRD010000028.1, read on the forward strand.
AATTATTGAATCA
>JBILRD010000226.1:0-4452 GCA_044372845.1 Saprospira sp.
CTCCTTAGTACTATATAATGGCAGGTAGTCCAAAGCTTTTGTCAACCAGGGCAATTCACTGCTGTATTGAATATCAAAACCGTAGATGCTATTGGCAATAGGGTCATCGCCATAGTTGACTTTTTGAGTGAAAGGCCTTTCGTTCAAATGAAGGAAAGTTCCGCCAATATTGAATTTATCACTTATTTTATAGTCCAATCGGGTACCGAAAAAAGACTGCCTATTGAATCCAAAAGTCGAATTATCCTCAAAGGTAACTCTGATAGGCTGTCCTGAGTTTAGATAAGCCTCATTGATAACTTTGATTCTACCCAAATTATAATCGATAGTATAGTCTGTACCTTCAACCAGTCTAGCACCCCCTGCAGAAACAACAACAGACCCTTTAGGAATATTAAAACCTCCTAGAGAAATCTCTGATGAGATACTCGATTTATATCGTCCTCTGATAATATATCGGTTGAATTCGGGATATTCTCTTGCCCTTGTAACCGTGGAGTCGTACAACTGCTGGTAGACATATTTTCTGGCTAAGGGACTAACTGTATTTGGATTATTGGGATCTGTTCGGAATCTTTTTTCCAAAGTAGATCCAAAAGGTTCTAAGACGGGAAAAATAACTCTACCATTTTGAGGAAGAATAGTGATGCCGGGAACATAGTCAAACTGACCATCAGGAATAGGGTCTCTCGCCCTGTTCAGGTTGTCAAGATTCAATATTCTAATCAAAGGGATAGAAGCTACAGGTCCTTCAGGAATAAATCTTTTTTCTCCACCGCCTGGATCTTGATAGAAAACATCCAACATAAAGTCTTCTTCATTGATCTGGTAAGCACCCAATGAATAGATATTTTTCATCATCAAGTCCCAGATAGGTTCATCAACAACCCTTCTAACGCTTTTCAATAATTTCAGATACATGACGTTCAAGGTATCTGAATCAATTGGCAAGTCTTGGGCAAATTCACCAACCTGATAGGTTTTACCGTTGTATGTATATTGGTAAGCAACAGCAATAACATCTGTAGGTTTAACAGAAACATTTAAGGAAACAAAACCTAGCTGAGGATGAAAAGTATATTCGGTAGGGGCAAGCTTTCTGGCGCGAATTTTTGAAAAATCTGACCCGTCAGTCATGTTGAAGTTGGACTGTAGAGCAGAGATAGCTGTTTGTAAACCTCTTGCCTGTGTACTTGCCAACAACTGATCATAGAGCGTGTTGGCGTAATTGTCGGGAACCCTTTTTCCTCTTAGATCTCTTCCTTGTTCTGTTGCACCTACCAATCGACTGGGGTCCAACATATTGGCTGTTTCTGTTTCTCCCAAATCCACCAAACCAACGACATCACGAACACCTTCCGTTACATTTCTGTCATTTGTTATCCAGACTTCAAGTTTTGTAACATTGAAGAGGGTGTTGATTTGTGGAAGATTTGCCAGATTTTCTTCATAAGTTTCTCTATTATAGTGAGATAAGAAGAAATGTCGGTTTTCGTCATACTTGTCAGCAGTGACTTCAAAGTTTTGAAGCTGAGCACCGCCTTGAATTTGTAATTCTTTTCGCTGAGTTTGACTTTGGGAGGCAACCATCGAAACGGTCAATTTTCCAAATTGCAATTCGGTCATAAAACCAAAAAGGCGTTCCCTTCCTTGTATCAGAGAGGTCCTCAGAGGAAAACTTACATTTCCTGCATCTATTTTTCTAATGATGTCGTCTTCAGAACAAGGAGTATTGGTTAGATATTGAACTTTAATCTGTCGATCAAAATCAAAGGTTGCATTTGTATTGTAATTAAAAGACAATTGCAATTTTTGACCGATCTTACCAACAAGGTTCAATTGAATATTCATGTCAAAATCAAATCCACCTTGTCTTTGCTGTCTTTCTGTTAGAATAGGGTTGGCAATTTTTTGATAGTCAAAACCAAAGGTCAGATCTATATTTCCCTGAGGTCTTACATCTACATTACTCCCGCAAAAGAGTCGATCCACCAAACTGTTTTTTATTCTTTCTCTATAAGGTTCTATCGGGTCGGCGCCAGCGACAGCTCGATTTTGACGATGTAAGCTTCTAAAATAATTTTTATCCTCTTGTTTAGCCTTCCATTCCATATATTCATCAAAGGTGAGATACATGACTGGTCGGTAGTAGGAGCCGTTTATTTTTTCTTTGATAATATAATAACCGCTAACCGGATCAAATTCAACTGACTTGTCGATAACTTTTGGATCTTTCAAGTCGAAAGGGTTACTGCCGGGATTGGTTATGTAATCTCCAAATCTCTCATCTATTGGAGGCAGGGTATCGTTAGGAGAAAAACGTATCAGATCCTCGAAAGGATCAGGCAAACTGAATCCAGCTTTTGGAGTATTTACACCAAAAACAGTGGTAAGAGTTGTAAAAGTTAATAGTACAAAAGTTAAGATTACAGTAAGGCCTTTGTAGGTCATATAAAATTCATAGGAACGGTCTACAATGTTTGTTCGTGTATAACACGCAAATATAGTCCATTTTTCATTAAAAAATTTAATAGTGTATAAATTTAACCATCTATGAATTTTAATATTTCATCAATAAATAATCTCAATAATATAAATCATATCTCAGACTGAGAATCTTTTATGCTTTAAAAGTTAAGATAATTGTCCCAAAGCTATTCTGATAAGCTCACCCGAATCAGCCATTTTGGGATTTTCTCTCAATATATTATTTAATACCTTTTGCACCTGTGGTCTTAGGAATCCCAAGGTAATCAAAGCTGACATAGCCTCTTCCCTTACTGGATTTTCAGACATAAGCATGGATGCTGCTATAGCATCACTTACAGCGCCACTATCCTTTAATAATTTATCTTTTAATTCAACGATAATCCTTTTAGCTGATTTAACACCAATTCCCTTGGCTGATTTTAAGATATTTTCATTTTCAGCAATGATAGCAGCTCTAATGTCCTTTGGAGACATGGCAGAAAGCATCAACCTGGCTGTACTTGGACCTACCCCAGAAACAGAAATTAAATTTTCAAACATATTCAATTCTTCTGCTTCAAGAAACCCGTATAAAAAATGCCCCTCTTCTTTTACCAAATAGTGCGTAAGTAGTTGAACTTCAGTAGCAGATCCCAATTGTCTAAAAGTATTAACGGTGATAAAGATTCTGTAGCCGATACCATTAGCTTCTACAATTAAATCCGTAGGACTTTTATAAGTCATTTTTCCTTTAATATAGGCAATCATGTATCAAACGTATTTTTAAGACTTAATGTATGTTGCGAAGTTAAAAAAATTATAGTTAAAATCACAATTGTACCTTATTTAACACTTTAGATAAAAAAAGCGGACCCGAGGACCCGCTCATTTACATCAAAAAACAAAACTATTTCTCTATGGTAATTCTTGTTGTCGATTTCTCGGTTGCGTCGTAAGTTGCAAAAGTCATTTTGGTTTTAGAGATTTCTTCTATAGCTGAAGTTTCGGCTGTTGTAGTGCCTTTTTCTCTTAACCAAATGTTGTCACAGTTGTCCTGAATTTTATAGTCAAATTCTGTGGTTTCGTTGAATGGATAACCAAGAACAGAGGCTACTATTGTAAATTTAGCAAAACCATATTCATCGTTTTTTACACTATACTCATCGAAATTCATTTTTCCGCTAAAAGTACCGCCTAGACCAGTGATTGCAGCAATATCATCAGTTACGGTTCCTGTACTGTCCGTAGTTTTTAAACTGGTGACATTCCACTCTCCTTCAAGCCAATTAACACATTTTTGATCTTTGCTACAGGATGCTAAAACAACCAATGCAAGCGCGAAAACAAAAGAAACTTTTAATACATCTTTCATGACATTGTGATTTTAAGAATTAAAAAATTATAATAAAAAACTAATTTGCTTTAAGCTGAATTTGTGAATAAGATCATTGATTTTCAGTGCTAAAAGACCATTCTCTTCTATACCCTGTATTACACCCTGAACAATTTCCCCGTTCTCCATAATTTTGAAATTTGATAATTGTCCTTTTCTAAACAGATTATTCTGATATTCAATTATTAAATCTGTTGGCTTTGCTGATTTCAAACTGTTATAATGACGCTCCAAAGATGAAGATAGTTGCAAGACAATCTTATCTATGTCAAAATTTTGATTGCTTTCCAAAAATATAGAAGTAGGGTTAGGCAGTTCGGAACTAAAGTATTCCTGATTTACGTTGATACCAATGCCTATGACAGATTCCTTGAGATAAATCCCATTTAAAGTATTTTCTATAAGGATTCCTGCAATTTTTTTACTGTTGACATATATATCATTTGGCCATTTTATCGTTACTTCTTTATCTTTTATGTTGGATTTAATTATTTCTAAAACAGACAATGAAACAGCCATACTCAGGTAAAATTGCTGCACGGCAAGTAAAAATTTTGGAAACAATATGACAGAAATGGTAATATTTTTAC
>JBILRD010000001.1:0-32282 GCA_044372845.1 Saprospira sp.
CATCTGATGCCCAGTTACTGCCAAATTGACCTCTTCCTGCAAATTGCCTGTCTGTTCTGATGACAGTTCCCTCAATTGGAGTGGTTTTTGACAGAAGATCTTTGGCGAATTTATTGGTAGAATCAACAGAATCTAATCTAATTTGTACCTTACCTATAAAAAGACTATTGCTATCTTGTTCTTTCATGACTCAATTTCTTATATTTAGCCGTAAAATTAAGCATATTACTTATCAGCATTTAGTATCAGTGTCAATAAGTTTTTCAAAAATATTTTAAATAAAAATTAACATTATCTTTTGGTAAAAAAACAATCAACCACAGCAGCAAAACTTCCTAAGAGTGTTTTTGTTAAAACTATCATTGAAGCTATGCAGGAATTGAAGGGTGTAGATGTTACAGTATTAGATTTAAGGAATATTCATGAGGCAAGTGCCGATTATTTTATAATTTGTCATGGGACCTCTTCCACTCACATTTCCGGATTAACAGACAGGATTCAAAAAAATGTATGGGAAATTTTAGGCGAGCGGCCTTATCACACAGAAGGGCGACAAGGTAAGCATTGGCTATTGTTGGACTATTTTACTATTGTTGTCCATGTTTTTGACAGAGAAAAGCGAGACTTTTATGATATTGAACATTTGTGGAGTGACGCTGTTGTTTTAAAATTCTAATTTTTTAGTTTACATTTAAGATTATTCATATTTATCATATGCAAGACAAACAAAAAAAATCAAATTCTTCAGGTGGAGAAGGCAAAGGAGGACCAAGGTTTAATTATTTCTGGATATATGGTATTGTAGCTATTGTTTTGATAGCTCTTAACTTTTTTTGGGCTCAACCTCAATCCAAATCAATAGATTGGAATAAACTGGAGAAAATAATCCGTTCTAAGGATTTAGAAAAGATTGTTATCATCAATAAAGAAAAGGCTGAGATTTATCTGAAAGATTCTGCTTTGAGCAAAAAGGAATATGAAAAAGATATTCCAAAGCCTTCTATGGGGCTTCCTAATACTGGTCCTCATTACCTTCATACCATAGGGAACGATGAAGTTTTTGAAAATAGAATTATTGCTTTAGAGAGTGATGTAAGGACTAAAAATGATGATCCAACCTTCTCAGTTAGCGTTTCTCATGAAAGACGATATGATGTTGTTGGCGGTATATTAAGTTGGGTGCTTCCTTTTTTAATTGTAATCGTTATCTGGATGTTTATCATGAGAAGAGTTGGCGGAGGTGCTGGTGGACCTGGTTCTCAAATCTTCAACATTGGACGTTCAAAAGCAACACTTTTTGACAAGGAAGGAAAAGTCACGGCAACATTCAAGGATGTAGCTGGTTTGGATGAAGCCAAAGAAGAGGTAATGGAAGTCGTTGATTTTCTGAAAAATCCCAAAAAATATACTGCTCTTGGAGGAAAAATCCCCAAAGGTGTATTATTAGTTGGTGCCCCCGGTACAGGTAAGACACTTTTAGCAAAAGCCGTAGCCGGTGAGGCTGCTGTTCCATTTTTCAGTATTTCCGGTTCTGATTTTGTCGAAATGTTTGTCGGTGTTGGAGCTTCTCGTGTAAGAGATTTATTCCGCCAGGCTCGCGAGAAAGCCCCTTGTATCATTTTTATTGATGAGATTGATGCCATAGGAAGAGCCAGAGGTCGCAATGCTATGCAAGGAAATGATGAGCGTGAAAATACTTTGAATCAGTTATTGGTGGAGATGGATGGATTTAGCACTGATAAGGGTGTCATCATTATCGCTGCTACCAATAGGCCAGACATTTTGGATGCTGCTTTACTGCGTCCGGGTAGATTTGACCGTCAGATATCTATAGACAAACCTGATTTGGTAGGGAGGGAGCAAATTTTTAAGGTTCACCTCAAATCAATTAAAATATCAGGTGATGTAGATGCCAAGAAACTTTCTTTGATGACACCGGGTTTTGCCGGAGCTGAAATTGCCAATGTCTGTAATGAAGCTGCATTGATTGCTGCCCGTAAAGGCAAGAAGATGGTCGAAATGGATGATTTTAATGATGCAGTAGACAGAGTCATTGGTGGTCTTGAAAAGAAAAATAAATTGATCTCCCCAGAGGAGAAAAGAGTTATAGCTTATCACGAAGCAGGTCATGCCATCTGTGGTTGGTTCTTGGAATATGCAATGCCATTGGTTAAAGTAACTATTGTTCCAAGAGGTGTAGCAGCATTAGGGTACGCTCAATACCTTCCCAAAGAACAAAACATCACAACAGTAGAACAGTTGAATGATCAATTATGTATGACATTGGGTGGTAGAGCTGCAGAATCGATTGTTTTTGAAAGAATATCAACAGGGGCACAGAGTGATCTTGACTATGTAACCAGAATGGCTTATTCTATGATAACCGTTTATGGTATGAATGATAAAGTAGGTAATATCTCTTTCTACGGTATGATGAATGAAGGTGGTTTTACAAAACCTTATTCTGAAGCAACCGCTACTTTGATTGATGACGAATCAAGAAAAATTATTGAAGACCAATATATAAGAGCTAAAAAGTTATTGCAGGATAAAAAACATGAGTTGGAGCTTCTGGCAAATGAATTATTAAAAAAAGAAGTCTTGCACAAAGATGACGTAGAAAGGCTCATCGGTAAAAGGCCATCTGAAGAAAATAATCAGACAAACACTGAAGAGGTTAATCCTGAGGATCCAGAATCTGAATCAACGGAAACTGCAATCATTCCAGAAGACATTGCTTAAATAGTAGGGAGGAAAAAGTAATTACTTTTTCCTCTTTTTATTATTTTAAAGATCTATGAAAAATTCCAGAGAGCTGATTTTAAAAAAGCTTAGAAATTCAGTTTTACAAAAGACTGAAAAACCTTATCCCGATTTAAAGGATGATGAGGGTTTGTTTATTATTCAAGATAAAAATCCAGTCAATATATTAAAAATAGAATTGGAGCGTGTCGGTACAAAATGTATTGAATTAAGTGATGTAGAGGCCTTTATTGATTGGTTTGAAATGGAGTCTAAAAAAAGAGAATGGAATCAAATATTTTGTTCAGAACCTGATTTGTTAACATTATTTGGCATTAGAGAAATTTCTATTTCAAAGGATGAGAAGTTTCATAAAAAATCGGTTGCCATAACTTATTGTGAAGCTGTGATATCAAGAACAGGATCAGTTGTTATATGCTCCGAGAAGCCAATGCACAGGACCTATAGCATAGCTTCGGATGTTCATATAGTTATAGCATTTCAGCATCAGGTAAGGTCCGATTTGTCTGATTTTTTAAAAGAGGATGCAAGTAATCTGATGAACTCCTCTATGTTAAGCATCATTACCGGAGCTAGTAGAACGGCAGATATTGAAAAAACATTGGTAATGGGAGCCCATGGACCTAAGGAGCTCTATGTTATAGTAATTGGATAAAAAAAGCGAAAGTATAGTTGTATACTTTCGCTTAGGTAAGGTTATTAATTATTCGCTTAGACAGTTAAAAGCTCTTTTTCTTTTGTAGATAAAACAGCATCGACTTGTCCGGTATATTTCTTAGTTAGATCTTCCACTGTTTGCTCAGAGCTCTTGCCGGCATCTTCAGAATATCCGTTTTTTACAGCTTTTCTTATTTCTTCTATAGCGTCTCTTCTTGCATTTCTGATACTAATTTTTGCGTGTTCTCCTTCTCCTTGTGATTGTTTGACCAACTGTTTTCTACGTTCTTCGGTAAGCGGTGGAATAACAATTCTTATAGCTTCCCCGTTATTTTGAGGTGTTACGCCAAGATTAGCAGCGAAAATTGCTTTTTCTATTTCCGAGATCATTTTCTTTTCCCATGGTTGAATCACCAAGGTTCTTCCATCTTCTACTTTGACATTTGCGACACCCCCAATATTGGTTGTACTTCCATAGTAATCTATACGTAAGCCATCCAACATATCAGGAGAGGCTTTTCCAGAACGTATTTTGTTCAATTCTTTTTGAAGGTGAAGTAAGGAAGCTTGCATGCTTTCCTCTGTAGTCTCAATTACTAAATCAATTTCTTCTTGCATAGTATTCTGAATTTATCAGATGAAAAAAGTCATATTCTTATAACTAAAAAAACAAATATGGTTGAAACAACGAGTAAAATTTCGAATTAACAGGTTACCAGTGTGCCGATGTGTTCGCCTTTGATAATTCTTAGCAAATTAGAAGGTGTATTGATATCAAAAACAATAATAGGCATATCGTTTTCTTGGCACATTGTAAAGGCGGTCATATCCATAATATTCAAACCTCCGCTGATAACCTCTTTAAAACTAACAGAGTGGTATTTAGTGGCGTTTGGATCTTTTTCAGGATCGGCAGTATAGACCCCATCCACTCTAGTACCTTTAAGGATAACATCAGCATTGATTTCTGATGCTCTTAGAGCTGCGGCAGAATCTGTTGTAAAATAAGGACTACCTGTACCTGCAACAAAGATTAGTACTCTTTTTTTCTCCAGATGTCGAATGGCTCTACGGCGAATGTAAGGTTCAGCAACCTTATCCATTCCAATAGCAGAAATCAATCGGGTGTAAATTCCAAGGTGTTCAAGAGAACTTTGTAAAGCAAGACCATTGATTACTGTAGCCAGCATGCCCATGTAATCTCCTGTTACTCGTTCGATTCCGGATAATTTAGAATCAAGACCTCTAAAGATATTTCCGCCACCAATCACGATTGCCACTTCGATTCCTTCGTCTACAATTTTTTTAATTTCTTTGGCATAATGTTCCAACATCGGTTGGGCAATGCCAAATTCTTTATCACCCATTAGTGATTCTCCACTCAACTTGAGTAGAATTCTTTTATACTTAGTGGCCATTTAGGATTTTTTTAATTTCGGCTTCAAATATAGGTTAAATCAAAAATGAAAACAAAAAAAAAGCGTTTCGAATTGAAACGCTTTTTTAAAATATTTGATTAACCAAGTGCGAAGTGTACAAAGCCTGTAACTGTTAGGCTCTTGTCTAGACCTTGGAGAATTTGTTTTACTGTTTCCTTGTTATTTGCTTTGACAAATTCCTGGTTTAAAAGAGTACGCTCTTTGTAAAACGCATTTAATTTACCCATAGCAATTTTTTCAAGAAGATCTTCAGATTTACCTTCGTTGCGAGCGATGTCTTTTGCAATTTCAATCTCTTTTTCAACAACTGTAGCATCAACATTTTCTTTATCAACAGCGATAGGATGCATGGCTGCAATTTGCATAGCGATATCCTTTCCTGTTGAATCTAATCCAGCTATATGTTTGTTGAATCCAACAGCCACAGCAGCCTTGTTGCCCATGTGGATGTAAGGAATAACGTATTCAGCTTCTACTTTACCATAGCTGCTTAGTTCGATTTTCTCACCGATTACACCAGTTTTTTCGATTAGTGCTTCACCTACAGTAATATCACTTAGCTTAAGGTTAAGTAGAGCTTCACGATCAGCTGGAAGATGATTGATTGCAAGCGTTGCAATACTTGATACAAAGTTTACAAAATCTTGATTTTTAGCAACAAAGTCAGTTTCACAACCAATACGAACCACGATACCACTTTTGTTATCAGGAGAAGTTAATGCTATAACAACACCTTCTAAGGCTTCACGGTCAGCACGTTTGTCGTTTAATTTTTGACCTAGTTTTCTTAAAAATTCGATTGCACCTTCGAAATCACCATTAGATTCGGTAAGAGCTTTTTTGCAATCCATCATACCGGCTCCTGTTTCATCGCGCAATCTTTTTACGTCAGATGCAGAGATATTGACACTCATTTTAGTTTGATATTAGTTTAATTAAATTATTCAGCTTCGCTGGTTACTTCTTCTTTCATGTTTTTGCGTTCTTCTAATCCTTCACGGATTGCAGACGTCAAATAATTGATAACAATTGAAATTGCTTTTGAAGCATCATCATTGGATGGAATTGCAAAATCAACAATCGTAGGATCGGAGTTAGTATCTACCATACCGATGGTGCGAATACCCAAACTTGTAGCTTCAGCAACTGCAAGATGTTCGTGATTGATGTCAACAATCAGCAGAGCATTAGGTAATTTATTAAGTTGAGAAATACCTCCAAACACTTTGTTTAACTTCTCGTGTTTACGAGATAAAACCAAACGTTCTTTTTTGGTGATATTTTCTAATGTACCATCATTAAGCATACGCTCAATACTCTGCATTTTCTTTACAGACTTGCGGATAGTTGAGAAGTTGGTCATCATACCACCTAACCAACGGTCTGAAACGAATGGCATACCAACACTTCTGGCAGCTTCTTCAATAATTCCGCGAGCTTGTTTTTTAGTTCCGACGAAAAGAATTTTTTTCCCGGATTTAGCCATTTGGCGAAGTGCATTGGCAGAGCGCTCAAGTGATTCTAATGTACGATTAAGGTCGATTACATGAATACCTTTACGTTCAACAAAAATGTAGGGACGCATTTTAGGGTTCCACTTTCTTTTCATGTGTCCGAAATGGCAACCTGCATCCAATAAGTCTTTATAAGTAGGTGTTTGCATATCTAAATTGAAAATTTAAAAGCTTTAGGCGATAAGGCCAAAAAAAATTAACGTTTACTGAACTGGAAGCTTTTACGTGCTTTTGGCTTACCGTATTTTTTACGTTCAACAGCTCTTGGATCGCGAGTAAGATACTTTTTCGCTTTTAGAGGTGAACGAAAATCAGCGTTGATACGAACTAAAGCACGAGCTATACCTAAACGTACCGCTTCAGCTTGTCCTTTGATACCGCCACCTTTAACGTTAACCTTGATATCATAAAGATTTTGAACATCTACAGTTAAAAGCGGATCAACCACTTTACCTTGAACGTGAATTACAGGAAAATAAGTCTTGTAATCACGACCGTTGACGGAAACATTACCACTGCCTTTGCGTACATATACACGAGCTACAGCGGTTTTTCTTCTTCCTGTCGCATTAATCATTTCCATATTATATTATTCTTTAACTATTTTTTAAAATCGAATGATAATACTTGAGGCTTTTGAGCGTGGTGCCTGTGTTCATTACCTGTGTAAACGAACAATTTTTTGATCATAGCACGACCCAATCTACCTTTTGGCAACATACCCTTGATAGCATTTTCCAATAAACGCTCAGGTTGTTTTGCTAATATTTCAGCAGCAGTAGCTTGCTTTTGTCCACCAGGGTAACCAGAGAAAGTTAAATAAACTTTTTTGTCCATTTTTCTTCCTGATAATGCTACCTTTTCGGCATTGATGATGATGACATAGTCGCCACAATCAAAATGAGGAGTGAAACCGGGTTTGTGCTTTCCACGTAAAATCATAGCGATTTTAGAAGATATGCGACCAAGAGTTTGGCCTTCGGCGTCAACAACCCACCATTTTCGGATGACAGTTTCTTTGTTTTCAAACTGCGATCTGTAACTCAGTGTATCCACAATTTTTTCTTTTAGGTTATTTTATTATTATTTCTCAACTATTTACGCAATTTAAGGCCCAATCGGACAAGGGTCTTTCAAAAGCGAATGCAAATGTACAACGAGTTATTTTGAAAAAAAAGCTTTTTCAAAAATATTTTATTCAAAAATTATCTAAATTGCTGATAATCAGTTTTTCTGTGGATCAAGTTTTTTTAAAACAAAATAAATAAATTGGTAATTTTGCTATTATTATTCGGGTTATTTGTCTCTTATTAGTATAAACCAAAAAACGGAGACAATACTGATCGTGGCACAGAGATAGAAAATTAAGGAAAAATCGAAAAATGCAAAAACAAGAAGAGGTGTTGCTATCAACCTAGCTAATTCAGATTTAAAAGACCATTTTTTTAAGTCAAATATGGATCCCAGATTGGAGATTGTCCAAAGTATAAGAACCGAAAGACCAATGGATTGCAATAAAATCAGGTTTGATACGGCTGATAAAAATATTGTCGTAGCTATGAGTATTAGCGAAAATTGGAAAAGGACATAAAACAAAGTTTTTTTTGATATTTTCGAATTGTACTTTACTGTCAAATCTTTATTTACATCTTGTACTTTCTCAGTGCCACCTAGAGATTCCGGCATCCAACCTGGTCTGTCGACCCAAAGCCTAATTTTGTTTAGAAAACCAGGAATTTTTAAACTATTTTTTGTCAAATCTGAATAGTAATCAAAATTTGCCCAGATTGGATTCCAATTTGCCAAAGGCTTTGTAACGCCATAAACCACGGGTTTGATTTCCGGTTCAAATGTTCTAAAAATCCGATCAAAAATTATGAGGGTCCCGCCATGATTTTTATCTATATACTCAGGATTTCTTCCATGGTGAACTCTGTGATGAGATGGTGTATTGAAAATATATTCAAACCAAAACGGGAGTTTACGAATGGCCTCTGTGTGAATCCAGAATTGATAAAGCGTCTGAAAGGTTCCAATAATAGCGAATACCAAAGGATCAAATCCTGCAATAGCAAGGGGAAGGTAAAAAATGGAAGATATAAAACCTTGAAATGCAGATTGTCTGAGAGCTACAGATAGGTTATAATCTTCGCTCTGATGATGAACGACATGTGCCCCCCAAAAGGCATTGATTTCATGAGAGTAACGGTGAAACCAATAATAAAAAAAGTCTATCAAAATAAATAAAATGATATATGTCCACCAAATATTCGGAATGGCGAAAAGTTTAAAATTTTGATATATGCTCACATATAGACCAAGTCCTAGCAGCTTAAATATAGCTCCACTTACTTGTTGAGAAATACCACAGCTGATATTTGAAATGGCATCGTTCAGTCGATAGTATTCTCGGTTAAACAATAAGCCTCCAAATAATTCTATTCCAATCAATAAAAAGAAGACCGGAATAGCATAAAGCATGATGGTTTCAGCTGTGATTTGCATATTTTATTTATAAATCTTGAATCCAATTGAAAGTTCAAAAATGAGGTTGTAAACCTTTTGCTCAGTAGTTCTAAGAGGGTTTCCTGATGCATCCGTATATTGAGAGGGTAAACCACCAGGAATGAAGACTTGTCTTGAGATGTCTGGACTAATGTTAGCTTCAACAAATAGAGCCCATGGCCCTTTGCCTAAGATCCATTCATAACCCCCACCTATCCAAACTCCATAGTTGAATCTGTTAACACCAAAAGTACTGTTTTGAAGCAACTGATAATCAATTGTATAGTCCAAACGAAGGCCAAAACCATAATAAGCAAGACTTTTTTCCTGGATAAGGTAATTACCCTTTCCAATGATGGTTAATGACAGATTATGAAATTCATTTGGCGGTACAATTACTCTAGTAGAATTATTTGTGTAGTAAAACACATTTCTGAAGGCACTTCCTTTACGATGGTATCCAAGTTGAGTTAAAAAACTACTTCTTTGAAGATTTCCATTTTTTTGCTTCCATGTGCCAGGCATTTCTACAAAAGCATCTGCATGATAAGAGAAAAGTGCATTTCTTTGAAATCCATTCCAGGTTTGAGTAGCAACAGTTGCTCCGCCCTTGACCCCAAAGGCATAGCCCCCGTCACCTAAAATTGTGGAACTGTTTTCCTGAGCACTTAGAGATGCAGAAAATAGAAATATTAGTAATACAAAGGGACTGTAATATTTGATCATAGCGGAGATAATTATTGAACAAGCTAAAATAAATAATTTTGAAGAAAAAATTAATCTTTCACCGGCACAAGTCTGCTGCCCAGATAAATAGAAATTATTGTCAAAGCAAAAGCCAGCCAACCGATATTTTCATATCCAGAAATAGAATTTACTCCAGTATTTACATTGCCAGTCTCGGTAACCATTAGACCGCTTATGATTGCTGCAGTTCCGGCTGCAAATTGCTGCATGGACGTATTGATACTTACAAATCCAGCTCTGTATCTTGTTTCTGCACTGGACACAACCATAGTGGTTGATGGAATAATCCTGCCGCTGATAAAGATAAAAAACATGGAAGTTACTAATAGAGCAACGGGCATGGCAACCATAGGAAGATGCGTCAGTAAAAGAATTGGTATGATAGAGGTAAAGGCAAAAATGATGAATAGTTTTTTATGCCCATATTTATCTGCAAGCCTACCAATGAGAGGGCCACTCACTAAGGTGCATAAGCCACCAATAAAATAAATATAAACCAGATCTATTTGCTTGAATCCAATATTACCAACCATGTAAGGACTAATGTAGGGTATTATCATAAACTGACTCAAAACAAGAGTGAGACTCATGCCAAGGGCTGTTAATTGATTAGGGTTTTTTAGAACTCTGGTGATGACACTAAAGGGATTGACTTTAACAAATGATGTTTCTGTGCTTTTAGTATCATTTGTTTTTAAGTTATAAAACAACAAAAACCAAACAGGAATTGAAACGAGCACTAAAATAAGGAATGGCCAATTCCAATGACCAATAGAGGCAATGTATATTCCAAACGGCACCCCAAATGCCGCTGCTGATGAGAACGCACTTAGTACTATTCCCATGGCTCCGGCTCGTTTCCCAATTGGAAAACTATCCCCAACAGTAGATAAAATTAGTGCATTTAGGATTCCACCGAAAATCCCTGTCAACATTCTTGCCATCAGTAACAAGAAGAAGCTGTTTGCAAGCCCACAGGCCAAAGTGCCAACAATAAAACCAAAATATGCAGTTAGAACTGCTTTTCTTCTAGGTAATCTGTCAATAAAAAAGGAAGATAACAAAACGGCGATGCCAGCACTCATGGTGTAAGAAGCTACTAAAAATCCAAATTCTTTAGCGGTGATATTGAAAATTCTCATCAGTTGTGGCCCTAATGGCATCATCACCATAAAGTCGATGATATGGGTAAATTTGGCCCCAGCAAGTGCCGCTAGTAAATATTTTTCATTTTTACTGTAACTCATTTCTTTAGAATATCGAGTGTTAATCCACTTATTAGCTCTTAATATTCAAAAAAATAGAAGATATTTTTTTGAATGCTGCAAATATCGCTATTTTTAAGCAATACTTTGTAGGAATAGAATTAAACGAAAGGTTTTACATTTTGTTCTTAATTATAAAAAATTGATTTATAATATTTTATGAAAGGAATTATTTTAGCAGGTGGTCAAGGTACCAGACTTTATCCTCTGACTCTTGCAGTTAGTAAACAATTGATGCCTGTTTATGATAAACCAATGATATACTATCCTTTGTCTACTTTAATGTCGGCAGGAATCAGAGAAATTGCTATCATATCAACACCTTATGATTTGCCAAATTTTAAAAAATTGCTGGGAGATGGTTCTGAGATAGGGTGTAGCTTTACATACATTGAACAACCTAATCCAGAGGGCATTGCCCAGGCTTTTATTCTGGCTGAAGAATTTATCGGCAAAGATAAGGTAGCACTTATACTGGGGGATAATATTTTTTACGGAAACAGACTTGAGGAGCAGTTACAAGCTTCAACCAATGCCGAAGGGGGAGTAATCTTTGCTTATCAGGTATCAGATCCCGAAAGATATGGAGTTGTAGAATTTGATGATGAATTCAGCGCATTGACCATTGAAGAAAAACCCTTGAACCCGAAGTCTAATTACGCAGTGCCAGGCATTTATTTCTACGATAATGATGTTGTTGAAATCTCCAAGAATCTTAAACCAAGTCCTAGAGGTGAGCTTGAAATAACTGATGTAAACCTTGAGTATCTCAAGCAAAAACGCTTGAAAGTCATGGTAATGGGTAGAGGAGTAGCCTGGTTGGACACTGGAACTATAGCTTCTTTAATGCAAGCAGGTCAATTTATCGAAGTTATTGAACTTCGACAGGGATTGAAAATAGGTTGTATTGAAGAGGTAGCCTACCAAATGGGTTTTATCGATGCAAAACAGCTGGAATTTTTAGGAGAGAAATACAAAAAGAGTGGATATGGAGAATATTTACTCAGACTTTTAAAGATGTAATTTTTTGATTTTTAGTAAATCAATTATTGATTGAAATTTACAAAAAAATCAGAAAACATCTTAACTTTATGCAGTGAACAAAGTTTTAATCAGTATAACTTAATCATAAAATAATGGATATTTTAAAAAGCATATTTGCAGAAAAAGCTCATGCACTATTTCTTGAAAACAAGGAATTACTCAAGGAATATGGCCATGTTAAATTGTGTGATGTAAGTATTGATCAGGCATTTAAAGGTATGCGTGATATCAAATGTATGATTTGGGAGCCGTCTGAACTGGATGCCAATGAAGGTATTCGTTTTAGAGGCTATTCCATTATTCAACTCAGAAAAGCGCTACCTAAAGTTCCGGGTGGAAGAGAGCCAATGCCTGAGGGTCTATTTTGGTTGATGATGACAGGAGATATTCCTACTGAAGAACAGGCTTATTGGTTGTCAGATGAGTGGAGAAAGCGTGCTGAAGTTCCACAGCATACCTTTGATATGATAGAAGCGATGCCTAAGGATACTCATCCGATGACTCAATTCAGTATGGCTATCTTATCTATGCAGACTGACAGTATTTTTGCCAAAAGATATGACGAAGGTATGGGTAAGGATGATTACTGGGATGCTTACTATGAGGATAGTATGAATCTTATTGCCAGATTGCCTCGTATTGCGGCATATATTTACAGGAGATCTTTCCATAACGGAAATCACATTGCGCCTGATCAAAATCTGGATTGGGGTGGCAATTATGCGCATATGCTTGGCGTTTCTGATGATCCATTCTTCAAAACATTGATGAGATTGTATCTGACAATACATGCTGATCATGAGGGAGGTAATGCTTCCGCTCATACTACCCATCTTGTAGGTTCTACTTTGAGTGATCCTTACTATTGCTTATCAGGTGGTATTAATGCACTTGCGGGTCCTCTACATGGATTGGCTAACCAAGAAGTGATAAAATGGATTTTGGAGATGATAGATGATTTGGGAACAAACACCCCAACTAATGATGAATTGTCTGATTATATCATGAAAACATTGGAATCCGGTAAGGTAATTCCTGGTTACGGCCATGCTGTCTTACGCCAACCGGATCCTCGATATATCGCCCAGCGTCATTTTGCTGAAGAATACATCAAGGAAGATCCAATTGTTAATATCGTTTGGAAATTATTTACGATCGTTCCTCCAATTCTTCAGGATTTAGGCAAGGTTAAAAATCCATGGCCAAATGTTGACGCCCACTCAGGTGCTTTGTTAATGCATTATGGTATGAATGAGTTCAGCTATTATACTGTTCTATTCGGTGTTTCCCGAGCATTAGGAGTTTTGGCTGCCGGTATTTGGTCCCGAGCTCTGGGAATGCCTTTGGAAAGACCAAAATCATTGACATCAAAAGCTGTTAAAAAGTTTATTGAAGAACAACAAGCAGCTGCCGCTAAACCAAATATGTAATTTATTTTAAATAAATATCAGGCAAAAGCCATTTCAATACGAAGTGGCTTTTGTTGTTTTAGGGATCTTGCCTAGCTCAGATTTTGAAGCAATCAGTTTGTTTCCAATAGCACAATGCAAACATTGTTTTTGATCACAATAGTGTTTTTTTAGATGGATTAAGGCTTGTGATTGATGAGCATTAATAATTTCCAATCCTAGACTTGACCACATCTCTGTAATAACATTTTTTTCGGCTTCAATCGTTTCCAACCACCTTAAAGCACGATCACAATAAGATTCCTCTTTCATTCTTTTTCCATATAAAAACAGAAAAGGAACAAAGGTATTGATGACAATATTGTAAAAGCTTGCCCCTCCTAAACTTTTGTTTTGTCTTTTTTCAGTTTGATCTTCAAAGCGATAATGTGTTAACCAGTATTCAGAAACCTTCAGGTCAAAAATAATTTTTAGATCTTCTAAATTTTCTGTTTGAAGCAAAGTTGAAAATAAAGGTTTACTGTTGAATATCAATTGTGCAAATAAAGCAATGCGTATGGTCGGAAATGCTGCTGGCCGCATTCTGCCAAATTTCCAGGAGGAAAGTCGAATGGGTCTTAAGTTAAATTTTTTTGATAGGTGCTTGAATTCATTTTTTAATTTTAATGGATAATCTTCCACATAACATTCTTCAAGAAAACCTGCTTGTCCGAATAACATAGCTTCTATTTGTAAAAGATTGTCCCTGTGTTTGTTTAAAGTCTTTAAGGGTAATGATTTGGCCAATAATTCGAATGGTTCTGCGTTGATAGAGCTGCCAAAATTTCTAGCCAGAAAAACATACAACGTATTTTCCCAATCAAATTGATTTTTATCCAATTCAAGTTTAATTATTTCAGTTTTATATTCTAGCCTATCAATAGCCAGTCGCTCCAGCCACATTTGAATAACTAGGTCTGGGACAGCTTCTATTTGAGTACTGCAAGGAATTAGTTCTGAACTTAACAACAGGTTCATACTATTTTGGATAATCTCTTCAGATATTCTTCCGGATAGCTCTAATGTAGGAATGATACTGCCATCTATTCTGCGAATGTCTTGATCATGCTCGTAAACGATATGCAAAATAACATTATCATAAGCTGCGTCAAGATGATGTTGATGTCTGATCCAATCAGATGATTTCAGGTGAATTTCAGCTTGTCCAAACCATATATTATTCCCAATTTTAATTCTTGACTCACTAAAATCAGGACCTGAATGTCGATTGTGAAAACCAGGATGGTAAATTTCTATAGGCTCTTTGTCAGTAGTTTTTAATAGCTGATGATCAAATAGTCTGAACTTCCAGACATAGTGTAAAAAGGATTCGGGGAATGTCATAATTAAATAATTGGGATTAAAAAAAACTAAACTAATCTCATTTTTTCAAAAAGTCAAGTTCAGAAAAATATCCTTACATTTACATACAGTTCCATGATGATGACAATCTATATCATATTATCAATTTTATTTGCTCTGGGCTATCTGGTACTCTTGATAATCTACACAAGAGACTGGAAAAAAATGC
Source organism: Saprospira sp. (assembly GCA_044372845.1). Lineage (GTDB taxonomy): Bacteria > Bacteroidota > Bacteroidia > Chitinophagales > Saprospiraceae > Saprospira. Next base: position 14,914 of record JBILRD010000001.1, read on the forward strand.
CAGAGTTTTTTCCAAAGAATCAAGTTTTAGATACTATAAAAGTTTCGGTTATAGTCATTGCCAGAAATGAACAGGAGAATATAATACCCTGTCTCAAGACTATACAGGGCCAGGATTATCCTATAAAAGATTTTGAAATCATTCTCGTGGATGATCATTCAGAAGATGAAACAATTGAAAGAGCAGAACAATTGCAGATTACGAATCTCAAAATTTTAAGACTTTCTGATTGTATCAAGGCAAACGACAAGGTAATATCATTTAAAAAGAAGGCTATTGAATTTGCCATCAAAAACGCTAATGGAGAGTTTTTAATATTTACAGATGCAGACTGTGAGGTATCTAAGGAGTGGATTTCAGAATTTGTCAGGGCTTATCAATCGACTAATGCTCAAATGATTGCTGCTCCGGTAGTATTTTGGAAAGAGGAGAATTTTATTCAAAAATTTCAAAGTCTTGATTTTCTAGGAATGATGCTCATAACGGCAGCAGGTATAAAAGGAAAGTATCATTATATGTGTAATGGTGCCAATCTGGCATATAGTAGAAAAATATTTGAATCAGTGAGTGGATTCGAAGGCAACAATCATTTCGCATCGGGAGACGATATTTTTTTGATGCAGAAAATCGCTAAAAGAAATCCAGAAGACATCTTTTTTCTAAAAAGTAAAAAATCAATAGTAAAAACAAAAGCACAGACGGACTATCGGTCTTTTGTGAAACAAAGATTGAGGTGGGGCACAAAATCCAGTGCATATGAATTATTATCAACAAAAATACAATTACTATTGGTTTGGATTTTTATGATGAATATCTTGGTTTCCCTGTCAATGCTTATTTTAAATCCACAGACAACTGTTCCGCTACTGATTTTTCAAATTCTCATTAAATCAATAGCTGATTATATTCTTTTAAAATCTGCTGTGAATTATTTTGAAAGAAAGGATTTGATGGATATTTTTATACCTTCTGTTTTTACTCACTGGTTTTACATATTAACAATTGGCTTTTTATCCATCATGAAAGTTAAATTTAACTGGAAAGGAAGGAATTTTAATCAATAAATAACTGAAAATATAACGTTGAAACATAAATTACTATTACTTACCCCACCATTTACTCAGCTAAATACGCCATATCCGGCAACGGCTTATATCAAAGGTTTTCTGAATACTTTGGGAATTGAATCCTTTCAGAGCGATTTGGGTATTGAGGTAATATTAGAAATTTTTAATAAAAAAGGTTTAAAAAGAATCTTCAGTCAGATAGCTGATTCGGATATTGAGCTTTCTGAAAATGCGTCCAGAATTTTTAGTTTGGAAGAAGACTATTTGTCTACGATCGATCCGTTGATAGCTTTTCTGCAAAACAGAAATCCTACCTTGGCCTACCGTATTTGCTCTGATTCTTATTTGCCAGAAGCCGGAAGATTTGCCGATATGGAAGATTTAGATTGGGCATTTGGCAGCATGGGTATTCAGGATAAAGCCAGACATTTAGCTACCAGATACCTCGAAGATTTAGGAGATTTAATCAAAGAAACGATCGATCCACATTTTGGATTCAGCCGATACGCAGAAAGATTAGGTCGTACTGCATCAAATTTTGATGAGTTAGTTGCTGAGCTTCGTAAGCCCAATAGTCTTGTAAGTGATATTTTACTGGATCGACTGGATCAACATATACAGGAGCATCAGCCCAACTTGGTTTGCCTGTCCGTTCCTTTTCCGGGAAATCTTTTTGCGGCCTTTAAATGTGGCCAGTTTATCAAAGAAAAATATCCTGATATAAAAATAGTTCTGGGCGGAGGCTTTGCCAATACAGAACTTCGCAGTCTCTCAGATGAAAGGGTTTTTGATTTTCTGGATTTTGTCTGTTTGGATGACGGCGAACTTCCTTTGACTTGTCTACTGGAATATTTGGGGGGAAAAAGAGCATTGAATCAACTTAAAAGGACTTTTTGCTGTATTAGTAATGTTGTCCAGTTTATCAATGGCGCTCCTGAAAAAGATATTCCTCAAAGAGAAGTCGGTACACCGGATTATAGCGATTTGAAATTAAATGACTATTTATCAGTCATAGATATTGTCAATCCGATGCACCGACTTTGGAGTGATGGCTGGTGGAATAAATTGACCCTTGCTCATGGTTGTTACTGGGGAAAATGTTCTTTTTGCGATGTCAGTCTGGATTATATTCAAAGGTATGAACCTGTAAGTGCAGAAATATTGTGTGATAGAATTGAAACAATTATTGCTCAGACAGGACAAAATGGTTTTCATTTTGTTGACGAAGCAGCTCCACCCGCTTTGATGAGAGATTTGGCCATTGAAATTCTAAAAAGAAAATTAGAAATCAGCTGGTGGACTAACATAAGATTTGAAAAAAGCTTTAGTAAAGATCTCTGCCGATTGTTGAAAGCATCAGGATGTATAGCTGTATCGGGAGGATTGGAAGTCGCTTCAGATCGATTGCTGGATATGATGAAAAAAGGGGTAACCGTGGCTCAGGTAGCTCAGGTGGCCAATGCCTTCACAGAATCAGGCATTATGGTTCATGCTTATCTGATGTATGGATTTCCAACACAGACAGCAAAAGAAACCATCGACTCTTTGGAGATGGTCAGACAATTGTTTGAAGCTGATGTTTTGCAGTCTGGTTTTTGGCATCAGTTTGCAATGACGGCTCATAGTCCTGTAGGCTTGAACCCCGAAGCCTATAAGGTAGTCCATACGGGTCCTGTTTTTGGAGGGTTTGCCGAGAATGACTATTTTCACGAAGACCCGAACGGGGCAGATCATGAGTTGTTCTCTCAGGGATTAAAAACCTCGCTTTACAATTATATGCTTGGAGTGGGATTGGATTTGCCATTGTCCAAATGGTTTGAGTTCAATATTCCAAAAACATCTGTTCCAAAAGATTTTATTGCTAAAGCGATATCCGAGGAAGACAGGAATTTTCAAAAAGATAACAGCAAACTTTATTGGTTGGGGAAAAAGCCCGAAATTCATTATTTCTCAGAAATAGATAAGAAAGGGAAAAGCCATGATTTTACGGCCTTGATTTTTTACAATAAAAAAACGGATGCCAGTATTGAATTAGCGGCAGATATGGGAAAATGGTTGTTTGAGCTAATTGTTAAAACAATAGAGAATCCCAAAACTTTTACCATTTCTAACTTAAAAGATGATTTCGAAAAGCAAGACTATAAAGAGTTTGATAAATTCATTAACTCTGATTTGTTTTATAAACTGAGGGAAAATGGTTTATTGCTTTTATAATTATCGCTGATAAAGACTTCTTTACAAATATTTTGACTAATTATGTATTTAATTTTATTACTAATATCTAACAAACCATGAATATTCAAATATCCACCATTAGAAACCTAAAGCTTGTCATTTATCTAGTTTTAGTCTTCGTAATCGCACCTTTATACGTTTATGTGAATCTTCCCGTAATAAGTCCTTGGTTTATTGGATTGCCGCTGGAAGTGTTTTTTCTTTCAATGGTCGTTGTTGGATTGGAAGTTCAAGTCATCAAAGGGCAGAAAAAGGGTGCTTTCATTACAGCGCTTTTAATAATGATTATTTCCTTGATTTATATTGGAGTGATGTCTATTGCCGGAATGCCCATGTTTCGCGCTGATAAATACCATCAATTATTGGGGGAAGTAAAGGAAGGAAAAAGTTTTTCGGAAGATGTAACTCCCGTTGCAGCAGATAAAATCAGGATTGTAGACAAGGAAGTAGCCCGTCGTTTAGGGGACAAGGTACTAGGGGAAGAACCAGCCTTGGGAAGCCAGGTTTATATTGGCGATTTTCATATTCAGAAAGTAAAGGAAGATCTTTTTTGGGTAGCACCCTTAGAGCATTCAGGATTTTTCAAATGGTTGAATAATCCAAACGGTACCCACGGTTATATAATGGTTTCGGCAACTAACGAAAGGGATGTGAAACTAGTGAGAGAGATCAATGGTAAGCCTGTTAAAATAAAATATCAGATGGAAGGATGGTTTAGCGATTATCTTCCCAGACATATTTACATGAAAGGTTATTATAATTTAGGTTTGACGGACTATACTTTTGAAATTGACGATGAAGGAAATCCTTACTGGGTTGTCACCCTTTATAAACACGAAATAGGTTTTAGCGGAAACAATGCCTATGCTATTGTAGTAGTCAATGCCAGTACCGGAGCTGTTAAAAAGTATACTGCTAAAGATGCTCCAACCTGGATCGACAGGATGCAACCCAAAGATATTATTGAAAGTCAAATCAATAACTGGGGCGAATATGTTCACGGGTATTGGAATTTCTCCAACAAAGATAAGCTTCAAGCATCGGAAGGTATGTCTTTGGTTTATGGTAATGACAATCGTTCTTACTGGTACACAGGTATTACATCGGTAGGTGGAGACGAAAGTACCATAGGTTTTATGTTGGTAGACACCAGAACCAAAGAAGCTAAATTGTATCGTCAACCGGGAGCAACAGAAAATGCAGCGATGCAATCTGCTCAGGGTAAGGTTCAGGAAAAAGGTTACACGAGCTCTTTCCCGATTATGTACAATATAAACGGCATTGCCACCTATGTCATGTCTCTAAAAGATCAGGCAGGGTTGATTAAAATGATTGCCATGGTTTCTGTTCAAGATTATTCAATTGTTGGGGTTGGAGATAATTTGAGAGATGCCCTTAGAGCCTATAAAGACGCCTATAGCAACTCCGGCAATGCCCCTGTTGTTCATTCAAAGAAGGCCGCCAATCAATTAAGAGCTAAAGTCAAAAGAATCTCTGTAGATGTAAGTGGGGGCAATTCCAACTATTTTATTTTACTCGAAAATCTTGAAGATAAAATCTACATCGGATCATCTTCAATTTCCAAAAAATTGCCTTTGACCAATGCAGGAGATTCGGTCTTACTCGAGTTTGAACCAAGCTCGTCTTCAGAAATTGAAATCTATGGCTTTGATAATCTTTTATTCAAAGCAACAGATAAAATTGAAAAGGAAGGAAAATAGTAGGATCCAACTTTTATAATTATGAAAACAGCTAATTTTTTATTTTTTCTGGCAGTTTCCTTACTGGTACTAACAGTTGCCAATGGACAGAATTCAGTCAATACTGCTCTTGGCGATGTGAATCAATACGCCATGGATCGACTGATGATCAAAAACAGTGATTTTGGAGGATTTTCACCAAGCATTCAACCATATACCAGAAAAGATCTAAGAAATTATCTGGCATACCTTCAATCCAAGAGTTTATCGATTTCAAAGGATAGCACCTATATTCTGAATGACAATAATGATGACGACAGTAGTATTGCCAGCAGGAAGTCCATACTGAAATATTTTTACCGCACGCCGGCTCATTTTTATGAAGTGAGGACCAAACATTTTTATCTGAATGTTAATCCAATGTTAGATCTTCAGGCTGGAATGGAGAAAACGGCATCAGAGAGTCATTTGATTTTTTTAAATAGGAGAGGATTGCAGCTTAGAGGAAATATTGATAATAAAGTTTGGTTTTACACCGATATTATCGAAAGTCAGGCTAGTTTTCCGTCTTATGTCAACAATAGAATAGAATCAGAATCTGCCGTACCTGGAGCAGGATTTTATAAAACCTATGATAGCAGATTTACCTCACAACCGAACGACGGAGTAGACTATTTGATGTCGCAGGGTTATATCGCTTTCAATGCTACTAAATTTATCGGAATCCAATTCGGACACGGCAAGCATTTTATCGGAGATGGACACCGTTCATTGTTGTTGTCAGATTATTCCAATAATTATTTTTATCTGAAGCTGAATACCAGAATCTGGAAGATCAATTATCAGAATTTATTCGCTGAACTTACTCAGGATCATGCTCCTGTTGCCAATAACATTTTTAAGAAGAAATATATGGCGACACATTTGTTAAGTATCAATATTTTAAAAAATCTGAATATTGGTCTTTTCGAATCGATCATTTTTGACAGGAATAAAGGTTTTGAATTGCAGTATCTTAATCCACTGATCCTTTACAGAACGGTTGAACAGATGTTGGGAAGTCCGGATAATGCCATCATGGGAATGACCTGGAGATATGACTTTTTCAAAAGATTTTCCTTCTATGGACAAGTAATTATTGATGAATTTGTTTTTAGTAAGGTTTTTGCTCGAAAAGGAAGTCCCGAGGCAGGTTGGTGGGCCAATAAACAGGGAATTCAGGCAGGTTTGAAATATGTGGATGTGGCAGGAGTAAGGGGTCTGGATTTTCAGGCTGAGTTTAATACGGTCAGACCTTACACCTATACTTTCAGAGACAGTAGTGCCAATTACACCCATTACAATCAGCCTTTGGCGCATCCTATGGGAGCAAATTTCAGAGAGTTTATTGGAATATTAAGATACCAACCAATCAAAGGATTACATTTGAGGGGACAACTCAACTTCGCTCAGTATGGACTGGATACCTTGGGATCTAATTGGGGAAGAAACATTCATCTTCCCTACAATACCTATGAAAGAGAATTTGGGAACGTTACAGGCCAAGGCGTTAAGACCAACTTGATCATTGCTCAGTTTATAGCCTCTTACATGGTACGACATAATCTTTTTATTGATTTGAATATGATGTATCGAAGAGAAGATGCTCAACTGGATCTTTTGGATAATAATTCCCTGATTTTTTCGATGGGATTGCGATGGAATATGGTGGGTCGGATGAATGACTGGTAGATAAAATAAAATAGCCCACGATTATCCCGATAACTATCGAGGACGTGGGCTATTTTATTTTATCTAAAACCTTACGCCAACTCTTCCAAAGTCACTTCCATCAACCTCAAAAACTCCAACGTTCTTGATTTTAGAAGGTCTTTATTGATTTCTTTTAGACGGTTAGGGCCAAAGGCTTCTACACAGTAAGATGCAACCACAGAACCATAAACCAAAGCTTTTTTCATGCTGTCAAAAGAATAATCTTTGGTCTTTGCAAGGTAGCCCATAAATCCGCCGGCGAAAGTATCACCCGCTCCGGTTGGATCAAAAACTTCTTCAAGTGGAAGTGCAGGAACAAAGAATATATTCGATTCGTGGAAAAGTAAAGCACCATGTTCTCCTTTTTTGATAACAAGATACTTAGGACCCATTTCTCTGATGATTTTTGCCGCTTTTACTATAGAATGCTGACCGGACAATTGTCTGGCTTCTTCGTCATTGATTATAAGCACATCCACTTTTTTCAAAACTTTTTTCAGGTCATCCATAGCGATGTCCATCCAGAAATTCATGGTATCCATTGCAACTAGCTTTGGACGAGCATTCAACTGATCCAATACCTGCATTTGGATCGCAGGAGCAAAATTACCTAGCAGAAGTAATTCTGGATTTTTGAAATTTTCGGGCAATTTTGGAGAAAAATCGGCCAGAACATTTAATTCTGTAACCAAAGTATCGCGAGAGTTCATATCCATGTGGTATTTTCCAGCCCAATAGAAAGATTTCTCGCCTATTCTTTTTTCAAGACCATCCAAATTAACACCTCTGGCAACCAAGGCATCAAGTTCTGACTGTGGAAAATCGTCACCAATTACAGAAACTAAATGAATGTCATTGGTAAATTGAGAGGCTGACCAGCAGATATAGGTTCCGGCACCGCCAATTATTCTTTCAGCCTTTCCAAAAGGCGTTTCAATACTGTCAAAAGCTACAGTGCCTAATACTAATAAACTCATTTGGATAATTTTATTTTAGACGTTTATGATGAAAATATATGATTAAACAGAAGACAAAAAAACGCAAAATAGCTCAGATTCTATAAATTATAATTGCTTTTTTTGAAAGCATGGTTATTCATTATATTTTAATAGTATGAGTTTTTCCCTAAAAAAATTTTTAAAAAGTTTGCAAAAAATAAAATCAGCTGTATATTTGCATTCGCTTTTGAGCAGTCGCCTTCATAGCTCAGCTGGTTAGAGCACTTGACTGTTAATCAGGGGGTCACTGGTTCGAGTCCAGTTGAGGGCGCTAAAGCCGATACAGTAATGTGTCGGCTTTTTTGTTTTAATGACTAATTTTCAACCATTTATGCTTTTGCCGTTTTTAAATTCCGACTTAATTGAAGCTGGTTGTGATGAAGCCGGCAGAGGTTGTTTGGCAGGACCAGTGTTTGCAGCGGCAGTTATATTGCCCAAAGATTATCAAAATAAATTATTGAACGATTCAAAAAAATTGACTGAAAAACAAAGAATTCAGTTGAGAAATGAAATAGAGAAAGAAGCAATAGAGTGGGCTGTAGCTCAGGTCAGTGCTCAAGAAATTGACGATATAAATATTCTCAATGCTTCTTTTCTTGCCATGCTCCGAGCTGTTGACCAGTTAAAAAAAAGGCCCGAAGCTTTGCTGATAGACGGAAATCGGTTTAAGACATATCATGATATTCCTCACCATTGTATCATCAAAGGGGATGGAAAATACATGTCGATAGCTGCAGCTTCCGTACTTGCCAAAACATATAGAGATGATTACATGTTTACTATTCACGAGGAATTTCCTTTTTATGCCTGGAGTGAAAACAAGGGATATCCAACAGCGGCACATAGAAAGGCAATTTATGAAAATGGTGCTGTAATTCACCATAGAAAAAGTTTTACTCTTTTGCCAAACCTATGATATTTAACGTTTTATTAGATTGACTTTCAAATTTGAAAAATTCTTGTTTTTATCTTTAAAAGATTGCCCCATTTTTAAGGGAATAACAAGTAAAAATCATTTGTTTGAAATAGCATAAAAATTCAAAAATCAAATGCAAATAGTTTTAATATTGTAAAAAAAATGCGACATTTGCAGTCACTTTGACAAATTCAAAATTATAGAACATTTAAAATACGAAGAAGAATGAGAAAAGCAGATTTAGTGTCACGTATCGCGGACAAAACAGAAGTTTCTAAAGCTGATGTTTTAATTACATTAGAAACTTTCTTTAAAGAAGTTAAAGAAAGTATTGCAGAAGGCGAAAATGTTTATGTTCGTGGTTTTGGCAGCTTCATTGCTAAAAAACGTGCAAAAAAAGTTGGTCGTAATATCAAAGCAAATAAGGCTATTGAAATTCCTGAGCATTTTATTCCTGCTTTTAAACCTGCTAAAGTTTTTGTTGATAGTGTAAAGTCTACTATGAACTCGACTAGCAAAAAGAAAAAATAAGTTTAGTTAGGGCTACCTGAAAGCTCTAAGTTGTGGAAAGCTATTAAAAATTTTTACCACAAAATTCAGAGTTTTTAGTTCCAAACTATCTGTATTTATGCGCCTGAATCCAATCCAAATAATCGTTCTAGTATCCACAGTTATACTTTTTGCCTTGTTACTAAGTGTTGGTAGAACTAAACCTTTAAACAAGAAAGGAGATGACAGTGCAGCAGAATCGGATACATTGCCGCCACTGACAGATGAAGTGATGTTGGCAGGGGCAAGAAAATCATTGGATAGTGTACAAATAAATCTAATATCTGAGCTTGAAAGTAGAGTTACTCAAGCAAAAAATATTGAAGAGGAAGTTTTAGTATTTAAGTTAATTTCAAGAACATGGAATGAATTTGGCAACTTTGCCGCTGGTGCATATTACGCTCAAAAAGTAGCTGAATTAAAATCTAGTGGTGAAAGTTGGGCTGTGGCAGGCACATCATTTGGTATTGCCTTTAACCGGGAGATGGCGGATATCGGGCTCAAAAAATATCTTGGCAACAAAGCTGTTGTAGCTTTACAGAAAGCTATAGAGCAGGAACCAGACAGTATATCTTATGCTATAAATGAAGCTATAATGTATGTTGAATTGAGTATGGTTGATTCTAAGGTGTTACCTATGACAGGTGCTCAAAAATTATTAGCTCTGGACAAAAAACATCCGGACAACATCAATATTAATCTTCAACTTGGCAGACTGTCCTATACAAGATCTGGGGATGTCCAAAAAGCTATTCCAAGGTTTTTAAAAGTAATTGAACTATCAGAGAAATCGAAACTTGATAGCAAAGCTATTATACTTGAAGCAAACTTTTCTTTGGCAGAATGTTACAAACAACTTGGTAATAAAGAAAAAACGCTTTATTATTACAAAAAATGTGTCGAATTGAGCTCTGATAACCCTAAAGTACAGAAGGAACTTCAACAGGCTCTTGATAAATTTGAAAAAGAAGGAAAGTAAATTCCTAAATAATTTTGTATTTAATTTTTTAACATTATAAATCTAAGCAAATATGCCTTGCGGAAAAAAACGTAAAAGACATAAAATTGCGACTCACAAACGCAAAAAACGTCTTCGTAAAAATCGTCACAAAAAGAAGAAGAAATAATTTATTTCTCCTTTTATAAACGATAAAACGTATTTCTTAAGGGAAAAGTCTATCATAGTCTTACCCTTTTTTGTTTCCTTTACCTTACCTTGATTTAAAATAACTCGAACAGAAGTGTTCGTTAATTAGCTTAAGATAAACAAAAACTGTTTGTCAATGGCTGTTTTTTGCCTAAATTTAATTATCATTGATTTATATATCAAGGCTTTGGAAAAAGAACTAATCATATCGGATGGCAGTAAGGATACTCAAATAGCCTTACTCGAAAATAAAAAACTGGTTGAACTTCACAACCAAAAACCTGCCAGCGGGTTGGCAGTTGGTGACATATATCTTGGAAAAATCACCAAACTTTTACCCGGTCTAAATGCAGCTTTCGTGGATATCGGAGAGAAGGAGAAGGATGCATTTCTTCACTACACTGATTTGGGGCCAAAATTAAGATCCATTATCAAGTTTACCAACAATGGAATATCGGGTGGTCAGAAAAATGGTACTCTTGACAATTTTATAATCGAACCTGAAATTCAAAAGGCACCGAAAGGTAAAGTTGTGGATGTACTCAAAAAGGGTCAATTGGTTTTGGTTCAAATTCTTAAAGAACCCATCTCAACAAAAGGACCAAGATTGAGCTGCGAAGTTACAATTGCCAGTAGATATCTTGTTTTGACACCATTTAGTAACACAATAGCTGTTTCAAAAAAAATAGCTTCAGAAGAGGAAAGAACAAGGTTGAAAACCCTCCTTGAAAATTTAAGACCTAAAAATTTTGGATTTATTGTCAGAACTGCTGCAGAAGGGGCAAAGGTTTCTGAATTACATGAAGATATATCTGAGTTGATGCGAAAATGGAATCACATGTTCGCTGAATTACATAACGCTAAAGAACCTCTTAAGTGTCTTAGTGAAGGTAACAAAACTCAAACCATCATCAGAGATTTTTGGAATGATAGTTTCTCAAGAGTAGTTGTTGATTCCAAGATTATGTTCGATCAGGTATCAGAGGAATTGGAAAGAGTAGCACCAGACAAAAAGGATTTGGTCAAAATGCACCCTGGTCCAAGGCCTATTTTTGATCATTATGGTATTACCAAACAAATAAAAGCATCTTTTGGTAAAACATCTACAATGGCTAGTGGTGCTTATATTGTTTTAGAACACACTGAAGCCATGCACGTTATCGATGTCAATAGCGGACATAAAATGAGTAGTATTGACCAAGAGGATAATGCTCTTAAGGTTAATGTGGAGGCTGCCGAAGAAATTGCAAGACAACTTAGATTAAGGGATATCGGAGGCATAATAATCGTCGATTATATAGATATGCGAAACACTGACAACCGCAATCAATTATATCAGGACATGAAAAATTTCATGATCAACGATAAAGCTAAGCATACAATCCTGCCACTAAGTAAGTTTGGACTGATGCAAATTACCAGGGAAAGGGTAAGACCGCAAGTAAATATCGTTACTACTGAAAGATGCCCTACTTGTTCTGGTTCCGGAAAAATCCAATCTTCTCTTTTGGTAACAGATGAAATAAAACGTGATCTAGATTTTATAATGGGTTCTCAAAGTCCAAAAAAACTAGTTTTAGTAACCCATCCATTTATTCATGCTTTTCTTAAAAAAGGTTGGTTATTTAATTCTGTACAGTTTAAGTGGTGGCGTGAGTATGGAAAATGGATAACTATCCGACCTGATAATGACTTCGCAATTACAGCCTACAAGTTTTACGATGAAAATAATGACGAAATAAGACTTACTTAATCATGATAAAAAAGAAGAGGGTTCCTAATATAGGAACCCTCTTCTTTTACTTAGATATCACTATTTTGTAGGTAACAACTTCCCTTCGCAAGCTCCAAAACCAATTCTAATTCCATTTCTCCCCAACCTCTAATGATTACAGTATCATTGTCATTGATAAACTTTCTTTCTGAACCATCTGGCATGGATATGGGTTTTGTGCCTCTCCAGCTGATCTCCAGCATCGAGCCATAACTGTCTGGTGTCGGTCCGGAAATGGTACCTGAAGCACAAAGATCTCCAATATTCATATTACAACCATTGATACTATGATGAGCTAGCTGCTGTACCATTGTCCAGTACATATACTTGAAATTGGAGTGGCAAACTAACTTCTCAGAGGTGTTTTCTGGTTTAATAGATACTTCTAATTGAATATCATAACTTTTATTTCCCTGATATTCTAAATAAGGCAATACCTTAGGCTCTTGAATTGGACCGGGAACTTTGAGCGCCTCCAGTGCTTCCAAGGTTACAACCCAAGGAGATAGGGTAGAGGCAAAGTTTTTACCAAGGAAGGGTCCAAGTGGCACATATTCCCAACTTTGAATATCTCTTGCAGACCAATCGTTGAATAATGCCAAGCCAAAAATATAATCTTCTGCTTTTTCTGTGCTAATACTGTCTCCCATAGCTGAATTTTTACCAATAACAAAGGCCACCTCAAGTTCAAAATCCAATTGTTTGCTTGGACCAAATACAGGAGGTTCTTCTTGATTAGGACGCATTTGCCCCTTTGGACGATAAAAATCAGTACCTGAAACTACTATAGAGGAGGAGCGTCCATGATAACCTACAGGAAGGTGTAACCAATTTGGAAGTAGCGCGTTTTGAGGATCGCGAAACATGATTCCAACATTTGTAGCATGCTCACGGCTAGAGTAAAAATCAGTATAATCTCCAATTTTAACCGGTAACAGCATTTGAACCTCTCTTGTGTCGAAAAGATAATCCCTTTGATTATAAGCAGATAAAATTGTATTCTCCGCATCAAATAACTCTGCAATTTTATCTCTGATAGCCAAGGTCTTTGACTTGCCTAAGGATATAAAGTCATTTATGGATTCTTTGTCAAAGACATTCACGTCAACCTCACCCAAACATCCATTTTTTGCTAAAAAAAACAAATCAATGACGGTATCGCCTATAATTGTTCCTAATCGAGGGCTTGAATTTTCAGGTTTAAAAACTCCAAAAGGAATATTCTGAATAGGAAAATCACTGCCTTTGCTTACCTCTAACCATGATTTTCTTAAGGGATCATTTGCTTTCAACATACTTAAATTTTTGTAGTGTTATATTGTACGAAATAAAAAACCAACAACTGTTCTTAATTTTTGTAAATTTAAGCAAAGGATATGAATAGTCAAGTGTTTTTGAATGGAAGCAAAAAATGAAATAGAAAAATTAAGAGATTTGATCATCTCTGGAGATATAAATAATATCAATTTAGCACTTTCAATAGGAAGAAGTTTAGATATTGACATTCTATTATTTTACAAGGCTGTCAGAGAATGTATAGATTTTTACGAAAAGCACAAAAAGCAATTATACGGAACACTTAAATTTTTTAGAGAAGTAGATCAGTACGGAATTATTTTAAAAAATTTAAATCTGTTTTATATTCCTGATGCTTTTTCAGCGCTATCTGACTATACACAAAGCCTAGACCTTAGCTACAATAAATTATATAATCTTCCACCCCTTGTATCAAAGCTAAAAAAGTTAAAAAAAATAGATTTATCATACAATAACCTAACTAATATTCCCGATGAGATATGGGAATTGCCAAATTTAGAGGAGTTAAGAATAGACCACAATTTGATTTTAAAACTTTCTAGTAAAATAGAGAGAGCGACTAAACTCAAAAAATTATCTTTAAGTTGTTATAATAAACAAACTATCTGCCAATCCATTGTAAATGTCGAAAGCTTAGAAAACTTGGCAATACATTTTAAACAAGGAATTACAATTCCTTCTATAGTTTTTGAATTGAGAACTTTGAAACAGTTGTATCTCTTTGGCCCTGAAATAGACAAACTATCAGATAATATTTCTAATCTTCAAAATCTGGATTGTCTAGGTATTTTAAATTCTACAGTAAAGCAATTACCAGTAAACATCTCTAAAATAAGATATCTAAAGAAGGTAGAACTTATCAATCTTCCTTATTTAAATCAAATTCCCGAAGCGATATTCGAGCTGGAAAAATTGGAAGAGTTAAATTTAGAAAATACTTGTATTGAAAGTATTTCACCTAAATTAAGACATTTGCCTAATCTTAAAAAAATCAACATCAGAAACGATCAGATTTCTGTAGAAAAAAAATTAGCCTGGAAAACTAGATTAGAAGCATGGAAACCAGGAATAATGGTTGAATATTGATTTCAATTTAACATTCACTTAATCCAATAGGAATTTGAACGGCCAAACCACCCTCAGCAGTTTCTTTGTATTTGTGATTCATATCCAAAGCAGTTTCCCACATGGCATGGATAACTTCATCAAGATCTACTTTGGCGTTTTCCGGTTGGGTTTCCATAGCGAGGTAGGCAGCGTTTATGGCCTTGATGGCACCCATAGAATTTCTTTCAATGCAGGGAATTTGAACCAATCCACCTACAGGATCACAGGTCATACCAAGATGATGTTCCATGGCTATTTCAGCAGCAACAAGAGATTGTCTAAAACTGCCGCCCAAACATTCCGTCAAGGCAGCTGCAGCCATAGCTGAAGAAACTCCGATCTCGGCCTGACAGCCACCCATAGCAGCTGAAATGGTAGCATTTATTTTGAAAAGGATTCCAATCTGTCCGGCTGTCAATAAAAATCTGGCGATATTTTCCTCTTTGTATTGATCAGAAAAACAGATATAATACATTAAGACAGCAGGAATCACTCCTGCCGCCCCATTGGTTGGTGCTGTAACAACTCGACCAAAAGCAGCATTCTGCTCGTTCACTGCCAATGCAAAGCAACTGACCCATTTAAAAATATCCTGATGTTGGAAACTTTTGCTTTTGATAGCTTTCATCCATGAATCTGCATCGTCATAGCTTTGCTCCTCCATCAATTTTTGAACAATCTTTTTGGAACGACGGTGTACATTGAGTCCACCGGGAAGAATACCTTCATTATGACAACCTTTGAAGATACATTCCTTCATCACCTGCCAAATATCATTTGCTCTATCCAATGTCTCTTGTCGGGTCCTCCATTGTTTTTCTCGCTGTATTACAAAATCACTGATAGAGGAATCCTCCATCGACTCACAGTAGCGAATGATATCTTTGGCTTTTTTGACAGAATATTCAGTAATGGTAGCGGCTAGATTTTCATTTTCATTGATAGATGGAGCAGTTATAGCAGATTCCCATTCAATAAAACCACCACCTACAGAATAGTAAGTTTCTGTTATAGTTTGATTTTCAAAAATAGCTGTAACCTTTAAGGCATTAGGATGGTAAGGAAGGTTTTCAAGTTTAAATTTTATATCGCGGTCATATTCAAATGAAATTTTATGACGCCCTAAAATATTTAAAGTTTTAGAAGCTTTGACATTCTGTATTCTTGCACCTAATAAATCAGTATCTGTTGTTTGTGGTAATTCGCCAAGTAATCCCATTGTTACGGCAATATCTGTTCCGTGCCCAATTCCTGTTTTAGCAAGAGACCCATATAATTCGATCTGCAATGACTTGATTTTTTGAATATTGCCATGTCCAACCTTAGTCCCCAAAAAATGTAACATGGCATTCCATGGCCCTAAAGTATGAGAACTTGAGGGGCCTACGCCCACTTTAAACATATCAAAAACACTGATAGAATCATTATTCATAGCAATACATCAATTTTTAAAAAGCATAGAAAGATACTAATGTTAATAATAAAAAAAAGACTATTGCGATTAAAAATTTGTTAATACCGATAATATTCGAAATAATATTGCAAAAAATGTACTGTATTTTATTGGCATTAAAATTAAATAAAAAAGCCATCCGTTGAAAGATGGCTTTTTTGAATGATATTTAAAAAATCTTAGTATCTGTAGTATTCTGGTTTGAATGGACCATTTTGTTCCACACCAATATAGTCAGCTTGTTTTGTGTTAAGTTCTTCTAATTCAACACCAATTTTTGCAAGGTGAAGTCTGGCAACTTCCTCATCAAGGTGTTTTGGAAGCATATAAACCTGATTAGAATATTTACCAGCGTTTCTATTGTTCCAAAGTTCTAATTGTGCCAATGTTTGATTAGTAAAGGAGTTAGACATTACAAAAGAAGGGTGTCCTGTTGCACAACCTAAATTTACCAAACGACCTTCAGCTAAAACGATGATATCACGTCCTTCGATATTATAAAGATCTACTTGTGGTTTGATATTGATTTTTGTTGAGCCATAGTTTTTGTTCAACCAAGCCATGTCGATTTCATTGTCAAAATGTCCGATATTACAAACGATTGTTTTATCCTTCATCATTTTGAAATGTTCAGCAGAAATAATATCACAGTTTCCTGTAGCTGTAACGATGATATCAGCTCTAGGAATAGCATTGGACATTTTCTTTACTTCAAAACCGTCCATAGCTGCTTGAAGAGCGCAGATGGGATCGATTTCGGTAACAATAACACGGCAACCTGAACCTTGTAATGAAGCAGCAGTACCTTTTCCAACATCACCATAACCTGCTACTACAGCGACTTTACCAGCCATCATAACATCTGTTGCACGACGAATTGCATCAACAGCAGATTCTTTACAACCGTATTTATTATCAAATTTTGACTTGGTTACTGAGTCATTAACATTGATAGCAGGCATTGGAAGGGTACCTTTTTTAACACGCTCGTATAAACGATGTACACCTGTTGTAGTCTCTTCAGAAATACCATAAACACCTTTGGCCATTTCTGGATATTTGTCAAGAACTACATTGGTAAGGTCGCCACCATCATCCAGGATCATATTCATGGATTGACCGCCGGAAAATGCATATAATGTTTGTTCAACACACCACTCATATTCCTCTTCAGTCATACCTTTCCATGCGAATACAGGGATACCGGCAGCAGCAATAGCAGCAGCGGCATGATCTTGTGTAGAGAAAATGTTACAAGAAGACCAGGTTACTTCGGCACCAAGTTCAACCAATGTTTCGATTAGTACAGCTGTTTGAATAGTCATGTGAAGACATCCGGCGATACGAGCACCTT
>JBILRD010000395.1:0-2764 GCA_044372845.1 Saprospira sp.
ACATAAAAGCAGGTTTATCATAAATACCAGAAAGCTCTTCTAGTTTTAAATCATAGACAAGATCCCTGCTTGTATCATAAATTTTAGAAATAAATAAATCTTGAACATTGCCAACTTTCTCTCTGGCATATGTATTTGATACATATCCATTTTTAGACAAATAATCTGGTACTATAGTGATCTTGCTAGAATTTTTTTTCAAAGTATAATAAATAAAACGAGCGTCTGCGGAGATTTTTAAAGAAAAAATTTCCTGTCCATCTAAGTAGATTGTCTTTGGACGCCTTGTTTTTGTTTTTTCATTTTTAACCTTTTTTGCTTCATCCAATTCTTTTCGCTCTCTAAGAGTACGAATATTGGCAAAATTATCCTCTTTTAGCCATAAATCTTGTTTGGATAAGACATCTTCAGGTTTTTCTTTTCCAGTTCTAAAATCTGTAATCTGTTGAACTTGACCAGTTTTTCTATTCCAGGTGTAGATGTTGTAACCTGTTCTGTAGGCAATAATTGTTTCGTCAGCTAAAAAAACAGGATCTGATTCAAAATCCAAAGTATTAGTGATTTGAAAAACGGATTGATCATTCAAATTTCTTAGAAATAAATCACCATTCTTTGAATACAATTTTAAACTGTAATCTGAATTGTAAACAGCATTTTGTACTGGCAAATCAAATATTTCTATGCTATCTACCTTTATGGGACTTTGATTGGCACCTTTGTCTGCGAAGACGTAATAATAATCTCTCAATAATGTATTCTCGGGATTCCAACTAAAATAAATCTTAGACGCATCGTCAGACCACATTATATCAGTCGGAGAAAAACCGGTAAATGCTTCTCCCTTCATGATATCTTCCAGTTTCAGAGTATTGGTCTTTTGTGCGAAGAAGTTAGTAACAACAAAAAGATTGATTATGACAATCAGAAAAAATTCTGATAAATTATTTTTCATGTTAATTAAATATATTTTCACAAAAATAATTTTTTTAGACTAATAGTCAGAAATTATTTCATTGTAGTTTTCAGATTATCATTGAATTCATTTTATGTTTCATTTTTTCGGAATAAGACATCATGGGCCTGGTTCAGCAAAGAGTTTAGTGATGGCACTAAATGAATTGAATCCTGATTTGATTCTTTTAGAAAGTCCTGAGGAATGTGATGCCATGTACAGTTATATCACAAATCCTGAATTGAAACCACCGGTAGCTATACTTGTCTATAATCCTAAAGATCTTCAGCAGTCTTTATATTATCCTTTTACAGAATTTTCACCAGAATGGCAGGCTATAAAGTATTCAAAGGAAAAAAATATACCGGTCGTTTCTTTCGATTTACCAGTCGGATTTGCATTTGATAATAAGAAGGAAGAAAAACCCAAAGATGAAGATTCAAAACATTTAGAATCAGATCCATTGTCTTATTTTGCAAAACTTGCTGGTTATGAGGATGTAGAAAGATGGTGGGAGGTGAATTTTGAAAATCAATTGGATGGAAAGTTTCATGCTTTTGAAAAAATTGAGTTTTTGATGAAAGCTTTGAGAGAAGATAGTTTAAAGGAGCCTGATAATTTGAGAGAGGCTTACATGAGAAAGGTCATGAGGTCAGTCAAAGATCAGGGATATAAAAATATTGCAGTTGTCTGTGGTGCTTGGCATGTACCAGCTTTAGATTTAGAGAAATTCAAGCAAAAAGAGGATAATAATCTACTTTCAGGTCTCAAAAAAATAAAAACTCAGTCCACCTGGATTCCTTGGACCTACGAAAGAATCTCTGTGTACAGTGGTTACGGTGCAGGAGTAATTTCCCCATCATGGTATGAACTGTTATTCAAAAATCATGAAAATGCTTCAGTAGAATGGCTCGCTAAAGCTGCCCAAATATCCAGAGAGCATAACATGGACATAAGTTCTTCTCATGTTATAGAAGCTGTAAGACTTGCAGAAACTCTGTCTTCACTAAGAGCTTTGTTGATTCCGGGAATCAACGAGCTATTTGATGCTATTAAAACTGTTTTTAGTGCTGGGGACGATAAATTATTAAGTCTGATCGAGAGAAATATAATTGTTGGAGACAAACAAGGAGAAGTACCAGTCGATATTGATACGGTTCCACTTCAACAAGATATCGAAAGAAAAATTAAAAACCTTAGGCTATCAAAATATCAGGTTCCTTATGAGCAAGATATCAAAAAAGAAGGATTGGATCTTAGAAATGAATTTGATAGAAATCAAAGCGTTTTCTTACATCAATTGAATTTGATAAATATTGACTGGGGAAATGAGAAAGATTATAGTGGCAGAGAAAAAACAACTTTTAAAGAATATTGGACGCTTAAATGGAGACCTGAATTCTATTTGAAAATTATTGAATCTGCCATTTTCGGAAACGATCTGGAAACTGCCTCTAAAGTTTTGACCATCAAGACAGCTGATGAATTAAAAGATATTTCCTCGTTATGTCAGTTATTGTTTAAAGCTATAAAGGCTAAAATTGATCAAGGAATCGATCTGATCATCTCTAAACTAAATAACCAAACTGCCTTATCTGATGATTTGGGTGCCATGATGGAGATGATTCCAGAATTGGTACGAATCAAAAGATATGGTGATGTCAGAAAATCTGATTTAAATCAAATTACAATATTGATTGAAAACCTTATACCTAGAATTTGTATCGCTCTACCCTCATCTACCCTATCTATCAATGAGGAAAATGCCAAAATTCTTTTCAATCAAATTATTTCAACTCATCAATCTATATT
>JBILRD010000029.1:0-10658 GCA_044372845.1 Saprospira sp.
TAATTGCGGTTAAAACTCCCATTACCGGTGGAAAGCCTGATGCGCCTGCTATTCCCAAACTCAATGGTAAGGCTATCAGGGAAACGCTAAAGCCAGAAAGGGCATCTTTTTTCCAGTTTTCTAATAATCCGGCAAAACCTTCTTTTGGGCTGCCAGATAAAATGGATTTATCTGAAATTTTCATATTGAACCTAAAATTTGAAATTAGATTGTGCCGTTAAGCAAATAACTAATATGACTAGCCTTAGAAGTTCTAAAGCGTAATTACAGACTGTAAAGTCTATCTAATCAAAAATATTAGGATAAAACCTCGTAAAATACGAGTCGATGGTAAAGGATATGATAAGGGTTGAAAATCCCCAATTCAAAATAATCTAAAATCGATTTTCTGAATTTTAAGGGGAGACAAAAACAATCACCCAAATCAAGGAGAGAATATATATTTAGGTATGAATTAGTACCTTGTAGACAGTATTTTTTATTTTCGGCTTCAAGACAAGTTTCTAGTTCAGAATCATCAAAACCTGTTTCTATTTTTTTGTTGCCCCGATTATTTGAATTATTGGCTGATTCTCCTTCTGATTTATTTTCTTCTTCAATAGCAATCATTCCCTCAAGATCATTGTTCCCGAGACTTACAGCAAAAGCCTCAGTGACCAAAGATCCTAAAATCAGGAAAATTAGTACGGTGGCAATTTTTATTCTTGCTTCTAATGAAATAAATAATCTTAAGTTCACGCTGGATTCCATTTTTTGAAAATCTACTACAAAGCTAAAATGTATTTTTCAATATTGTTTAATCTTCTTGTAGATTATTAAGATGATAGGTCAAAAGAATTATTAAATCATATATATTCATGATTGACATGTATTTAGAATTTTGAAATTCAAAATTTTAAAATCTTTAAATTTGTTTCAACGCATGTCTAAGATCTTGATAATTTAATTTTAGTTTTGCGCACTAATAATTTTAAGAAAAGTAGAAGCTATGTTCGAAATTAACAACCAACAGATAGATATTATTGACATTAAGAATGTTATTAAAAAATCTAGTTCATTAACTCTTGGAAATATTGCCAAGGACAAGGTTAAAGCATGTTATGAATATTTACAGAATAAAATTTCGAATAGCTCAGGTTCATTTTATGGCATAAATACAGGCTTTGGGTCACTTTGTAATGTAAAAATTGACAAGCAGAACCTGGAAACCTTACAATCAAATCTTGTTAAGTCTCATGCATTTGGTACAGGTGATCTGGTCCCTGAACCTGTTGTTAAAATTATGCTGCTCCTCAAAATTCAAAATCTATCTTTAGGTTATTCAGGGGTTAAGGTCGAGACCTTGGAAAGACTTTGTGCTATGTACAACGCGAATGTCATTCCGGTTATTTACCAATTAGGATCTCTTGGTGCATCTGGTGATCTGGCTCCGTTGGCGCATTTAAGTCTACCTTTGATAGGAGAGGGGGAAGTTTATCATAATGGAAAAAGAAGAGCAAGTGCTGGAGTGATGAAGGAGTTGGGCTGGCAGCCTTTAAAGTTAGAAATGAAAGAGGGATTAGCCTTGTTAAATGGTACTCAGTTTTCCCTTTCTTATGGTATTTGGGCTTTAATGGAAGCAGAGAGGTTGTCCTATTTGGCTGATTTAATAACCGCTATATCTGTCGATGCTTTTGGTTGTGTCATGACACCCCTTGATGAGCGTCTGCATTTGATCAGACCACACAAGGGGCAGCTTAAAACTGCTGAAAATATCAGAAATTTTCTTCAGGACAGTGAATTGTCAAAATCGCCAAAAAATGTAGTTCAAGATCCATATTCCTTCCGTTGTGTACCTCAAGTACACGGTGCTTCAAAAGATACTATTGAATATGTAAAATCTGTTTTTGAGATTGAGATCAATAGCGTGACAGATAATCCAAATATTTTCCCCGACACTGATGCCATACTTTCTGGTGGTAATTTTCATGCACAACCACTAGCCTTACCCTTGGATTTTCTGGCAATAGCCCTTTCTGAGCTAGGCAGTATTTCTGAAAGAAGATTGTATCAACTAATCAGTGGTCAGAGAGAATTGCCTCCTTTTTTAACTAAAAACTCTGGATTGAATTCAGGATTGATGATTGGACAATATACGGCAGCTTCCATTGTCAGTCAGAATAAGCAGCTCTGCACGCCAGCCTCTGTCGATTCCATCGTCTCCTGCAATGGACAAGAAGACCATGTGAGCATGGCAGCTAATGCCGGTACCAAGCTTTACAGAGTTGTTGAAAACCTTGAAAGACTTTTGGCAATAGAATTTATGGCTGCAGTGCAAGGACTGGAATTTAGAAATGGGAAAACAGGGTCAAGCCTAGAAAAGATTATCTCTGAATACAGAACAATTTCTCCAGCAATTGAGGAAGATAGAATTTTCAGTCAGGATTTGGCCAAAACAATTGATTTCTTAAAGCGTATTGAAGGTTAAACCTTTAAAGGATATTAGCTATCTGTTCTTTAATTTTATCAGCCTCTTCTTTCATTTTAATGACGATCCTTTGCATCTCGGCAAAGTTGGCTTTAGAACCTAGTGTATTGATTTCTCTGCCAATTTCCTGAATGATAAAATTGAGCTTTTTGCCTTTATCCAGACTATCTTTGTTATCTGAGCATACCTCATTGAAAAATTTACAGTGTTGAGCTAAACGGATTTTCTCTTCTGTGATATCCAGTTTGTCAAGATAGTAGACTATTTCTTGTTCATACCTGTTTTCGTCTAGATTGACATGAGGTAAAAATTGTTCTAAATTATCTTTTAATCTGTGTTTGATTTTATCAATCCGCTCTATTTCATAGGCTTCTACCTGGGGGATAAGGGAGATAATCAAATCAATCCTCATCATCATATCCTCATTTAAGACCTTGCCTTCTTGAGCTCTGAAATTATTTAATTTTGATAAGGCATCTTTGATGACGCCAAGTATCTGTTTCCATTCTTCTTCTTCAACATCTGCGTCGTTTTGAACCACAACACCTGGTAGTCTGCTTATCGTATAGAGTAAATCACCTTTGTCCAGTTGAAGTTGATTGGAAATCTCATTCAATTGTCTGTGATAAGCCTGAAAAGCAGTAAAATCTATATTAAAATCAGCATTGCTATGCCCGCTCAAAGTGAGTGTAAAATCAACTTTGCCTCTCAGTAATTCATCGTTTAACTGTCTGCGCAACTCAATTTCTTTCGATTGATAATGCATGGGCAAGCGCAATTTTAAATCAAAGGACTTACTGTTGATGCTTTTTATTTCTACAGTTACTGTTCGATCTTCAAAAATTTTCTGAGAGCGACCATAGCCAGTCATGGAGTGCAACATGAATATAAATTTTAGTTTTTAATAAAATCAGTTCAAAGATAGAACTAAAATTCTTTATTGAAGTTAAATATTATGATTACAATCCTTTCTTAATTATCCAAAATCCTGTTATTTTTAATCATAATTATTTTATTAAAGTACCCTAGACCATTTATTATGAATATTCTGATCAAATCCTTTTTGTTTTTCACTCTGACGCTTACTATTTCAAATTTTGCTTTTGCTCAAAAACCGGCTAAAGTAAATCAAAAAAAAGCTGACAAAGTAGCTATAGAGTTTAGTAAAAGGATAGCTAATTTTGATTTTGTCAATGCTCAAAAATTAAGTACGGAAGAAAGTAGCTCTATGTTTGATCTGATGAATATGGCGATGTCAATCCTCAGTCCTGAAGATCTCAAAAAGGCAAAAGACGAATCAAAAGAAAATATTAAAAATATCAAATCTGCAAAATGTGAGTTCAATGGAGATAATGCAACCTGTGTTGTTTGTTGTAGTCCCAATGGATCAACCAGTGAAAATGCACCTATCAATTTGAAAAAAATCAAGGGTAAATGGTATGTTCATATGGTCAAAGAAGATTTAGATCTTGATGGTACAGATGAAATTGAAAATGAGAATCCAGAAGGAGAATAAAGAAAACCGCTATTAACAGTCACAATTTATTTATTTAGCTGTCTGTAAATTATTGAGTATTTGTGGAAATTAGATTGTTGAAAAGAGATCAAATAGATAAGGCTAAGTGGAATGGTTGTGTTCATTATGCTCCAAACAGTTTAATTTACGCCTATACCTGGTATCTCGATAATGTATGCGATCAGTGGGAGGGCCTGGTAGAAGGGGACTATGAATCTGTTTTTCCTCTTGTTTTTAATAGCAGAATATTAGGATTCAAACAACTTTTTCAACCCTATCTTTGTCAACAGCTTGGTTTATTTTCCATCAATCCTCTATCAGAAAATAGAATTCAAAAATTCATACAGGCAATTCCAAAAGAGTATCGTTATATCGATATCAACTTGAATGACAGTAATATAATTAAGGGCTTGGATGGATTTAAAGTTACAGAAAAGGTAAATTACGTTCTGTCTTTATATCCCAACTATCTCAAATTATCGGAAAATTACTCCTCCAATCTCAAAAGAAATTTAAAAAAAGCGGAGAGAGCCAATATCTACTCAACAACTTCTATCAAACCCGAAGATTTTATAGAATCTTTCAAAAGCTATCACAAGGAAAGAGATAAAGTTTTTCCACCTGAAATATATCATACCGCACTTCGAATCATCTATAATTGCCTGCATCGGGGAATAGGATTCATTATGGGTGCCTACAATGAGAAAAATGAATTATGTGCTGCTGTTTTTTGGATGAGTAACGGAGCAAGATTCATCAATCTATTGAATTTTTCTACACAATACGGCAGAGAGCATGGAGCTATGCATCTTGATAGATCTTTTTATAAGGTCTAATGCTTTAAAGCCTATGTATATTGACTTTGAGGGATCATCGATTGATTCTATCGCTCGCTTTTATCAAAGTTTTGGAGCAGAAAACCACCCATATTACAATATCAAGAAGAATGATTTGCCCTGGTATTTGAAATGGGCTAAATAGATTTTACAATCCTGGATCTTAATATTCTGTATAGTATTGTAAGGTCAAAACAATCTGTTTATTACCAATTTCGGTGACGAGTTGTTCCATAATACCGTCCAGGTTATATCTTATGTAAACGATTTTCTCTACCTCTGCCTGTCCGTTTTCATATTTCAGATGCGTCTCTTTTACAAATTGGTCTCCTTCGTAAGAGTATAAGACATCTTTAATCATTTGCTGTTGGTCATTCAGCGTTTTAGTATTAATTGGGAATCCTTTATCATTGTATTGAGTTTTTTCAGTACGGAATAACTCATGCATGTTTTTATAATACCTGAGAATTTTTGTATCCTTTTTGTAATCGGCCAATATCATATTCAGACTTTTACCGGCTTCAATTATAGTCTCTGCTTTTTGAGGCCTACCCTCTGGTTTTACCTGAGATCTTATCAAGCGTCCATCTGTGTCAAAGATATAGTCATACAATAGTCGGTAACCTTTATCCTGATTAAAAATCTTCACCTTTTGAAATGGCACGCTATCCTTGTAGGTGTAAAATGAACTGCTGATTATTTTTTCTTTAAGGGTCGAATCGTAACTAATCTCGTCAACAGCAGCTATCAAATCGTTCTGATAATAATAATTGATAGCACTAATCCTGTCATTTTTATCATTATAGGTAATGCTGTTTTCAATTTTCCCTCCTGGCAAATTATGCCTTTGCCATTGGTAAGTTTTGATTCTGTTAGTCCATAAAAAACCTGGCTGATCTTCAGTGCCCTTAAGGTATTCGTCATACCAGATCAATACTTTTTGATATCCTGATTTTTTTATCTGTTCCTCTGAAAACAGCAATTCAGGATAAACCTCATGATACAGCGGTTTAACAATCTGAGCTTGAAGATTGAAAACAATAGCAAAAAGTAGTAAGGAAAGAATTCTGAATATCATGACTCTTGAATTCAAATTAGAATGTAAATTTCAATTTACCAATTTAAAACGGTAATCCAACCTATTGATTTACTTTTTTTAAAGCAGGTGCTAATATTATAGTACTGACAAAGATAATGACTGCCCCGACTATAAATGGTGCTCCTGCAATTTGAAAATAAGATTTTTCAGAAGTAAAGAAGGCAAAAAGGTTGGTCATCAGTAATGGACCGATGATGCTGGATAAACTATAAACTCCAGTAAAAGCACCTTGTATTTCACCTTGTTCGTTATCTGGAATTTTATTGGAAATAAGACTTTGAATAGCTGGTTCACAAATGCTGCCAAAAATATAAGGCAACATGAAAATGTACAACATCCAGGATTGACTGGCAAAGGCAAATAATAAATTGCCAATTCCCATGATAATCGAACTAACTATAATAGCTTTAACAATACCCAGCTTTTTAATTACCGGATCAATCATAAATCCATTAACGATGACTACCAATAATCCAATAATCCCCAATGAAATACCTATCTGGGCCTCATTCCAGTTGAATTTGTAAATAGTAAAATAAGTCCAGGTACTTTGAACCGCATGTCCAGCCAGATAGTACAGGAAGAATGCCAACATCAATTTTTGAATACTGGGATATTTCTTTAAATGAATGAAAGTCCCTAGTGGATTGGCTCTTTTGATATCGAATTTTCTTCTTTTTTTCTTGGGTAGTGACTCGGGAACAAAGAACAACCCAAAAAGACAATTGATCAGAGAAACACCTGCCGCGACGAAAAAGGGTACCCTATTACCAAAAGCACCAAGTACGCCGCCTAGAAAAGGACCTATGATAAAACCCAATCCAAAGGCAACACTAATCAATCCAAAATTTTTAGCCTTATTTTCCTTGGTACTAATGTCAGCAATATAGGCTGTTCCAATGGAATAACTGGAGCCCAGAATTCCGGAAATCACCCTTCCTATAAAGAACCAAAATATATTCGGGGCAAAAGCAAGGAAGATATAATCCAAAGTAAATCCAAAAAGAGAGGCAACCAATATTTTTTTTCTTCCAAATTGATCGCTGAGCCCGCCCATCACTGGAGCAAATAAAAACTCAAAAGCTGCATAGGTGAACATCATCAGTCCGCCGTACTGAGAAGCCTCACTGAGACTGCCACCCGACATTTCCTGAATTAAACTGGGTAAAACAGGAATGATGATGCCCAATCCAATCACATCTATCAGGATGGAAAAAAATATAAAAGTAAGGGCGAGTCTATTGTTGTTCATTGAAAAAAATTAGGCGTCAAAGATAAGTATCTGAGCAAAATAAGCTAAGTTTATTCGATTATTGTTTGATGTTATTTTTATTAAGTAATTTTTAAAATGATCTTCTGTGAGGCTTATCATCATCATAATATTTCTGTTTGCTAAAACGAGTTTGTTGATTTCTCAGGATAGTCTGGACAGAAAATTACATTTTTTTGAAAAGGCCCCCAAAGTCGATAAACTAAGACTAGGATTGACTACTGCAGGACTATCCGTTGGATTTTCAGCTGCTTCAATAGGTTTGGCCAATGCTTGGTACAGTAAATACGAACGCAGCAGATTCCAAACTTTTAATGATTGGTACGAATGGAGACAGTATGACAAGCTCGGACATTTGATGAGTACCTATTTTGAAAGTAAATGGGTAGGAGATTTGTACCAATGGACAGGTGTTTCTCATCGAAATTCAGCTATCATAGGAGCCAGTGCCGGAATGCTTTTTCAAACTACCCTGGAAATAATGGATGGCTTTTCAGAGAAATGGGGCTGGAGCTGGGGCGATGTTGCTTTTAATACTATCGGCGCCGGAGCTTATCTGGGTCAGGAATTGGCCTGGAAGGAACAAAGGATTTACTTTAAGATTTCGACTCACCGACCAAAATATTCCAAAGAACCCATCAAAGCCTTAAATTCCAATGAAACCAGTTCCTTAGATCAGCGTGCAGCCGAACTCTATGGAACCAGTATTCCGGAATTGTTTTTTAAAGAGTACAATGGTGCTACTATTTGGGCCTCTGTCAATATTGCGTCTTTTTTGAATGAAAAACCAAAATGGCTTCCAAGTTGGATTAATGTCGCCTTTGGATATGGTATCGAAAATGTTTTTGGCGGGAGAAGAAATACCTGGTACAATGAGAATTTATCGGTTTTTCAGGCTCCTGCGGAATGGAGAAGACATAGCCAGTATTTTTTGTCTTTGGATGTTGATTTTGAGAGGATCAAAACAAAATCCAAAGCTTTAAAATCTTTATTTAAAGTATTAAATGTGATCAAGGTGCCTTTTCCAGCTTTGGAATTTAATAGTTTGGGGCAGGTGAAGTTCAGGCCTTTTTATTTTTAGAAATAAAAAAATGCGATAACTGATGAAGTTACCGCATTTTTTGAATGGCAGGATAATTCCTTATTTCGCTTTGAAGCTCAATTTGATACCCATATCATTGCTGATTAAATCGTCTTTTTTGCCAGCGAAGTTGATACCCCACTCTTGACGATTCACAACAAATTGAGGAGTGCTTACAGTTACTTCTCCGTTTTCAACCTTGATAGTAGCTGGAATTTCAACACCGTGAGTTTTGTCTTTTAAAGTTAGATTACCACTTACCTTGTGGGTAACGCCATCTTTACCTTCTTCAGCTTTAACGCCAGTGATTTCAAATTTTCCTTCAGGATATTTTTCAGTTTCGAAGAAATCACCAGTTTTCAAGTGACCGTCTAATTTAGCTTTCATATCACCTTTAAGGTCTGTTGTATTGATAGAATTCATGTCGATAACAAAATTACCACCAACAACATCATTACCTTTTAGTTGTACAGTACCAGATTTGATAGCGATAGAACCATTGTGTTTGCCGGTAACTTTGCTACCTTCCCAATTCATTGTGCTGCTCGCGGCATCAACGTTTAAAGTTTTTGCCTCAGAGTCTGTAGCTACTTCCTTTGTTTCTTCAGTTTCTACTTTTTCTCCCTCTACAGCTGGGCTGCAAGAGAAAAATAAACCCGCAACAGCGAAAATTGACAAAATGCCAAAAAGATTTTTCATGTTTTTTGTTAAATTTAAATTGTTAAAAAATATCTTTTCTTATTAACATTCTTACAAACGAATCAAATTAAAAAAGGTTTAATATTTTAACTTTAGTTGGAATTTATTTTTGCTTAAATTTTATAAATTATTGAACTCTGTTTGTCTCGCGACTAAGTTTTATTAAATTTGGCCAAAGATTTAATACCAGATTAACTTTATCAATAGATTTTCAATAATCTTAAAACGATTTTATTCAAAATTTTTCTCATGAATTCATACAAATTGTACAATAATTTGACCGGATGGATGATGTTTATCATTGCCTCTGTTGTTTATATGTTAACTGCTGAGCCGACGAGCAGTCTTTGGGATTGTGGAGAGTTTATCTCTGCAGCTGATAAGTTACAGGTGGTTCACCCTCCCGGAGCTCCATTGTTTTTGATGATAGGTAGAATGTTTGCCTGGATTGCTGAAACATTTTCAACGGATAAAGCAAATATTGCCTACGCTATCAATGTAATGTCCGGAATTTGCACTGCGGCTTTGGTTATGTTTATATTTTGGTCTACCACTATATTGACTAAACTTTCAATTGTAGGACATCATAACAAAGTCGAAAATAATGGCGATTTGATAGCTATCATCGGTTCTGGTATTGCAGCGGCTATGTGTACGACTTTTGCAACCTCTATTTGGTTTTCTGCTGTTGAGGGTGAAGTGTATGCCATGTCTTCTGGGTTTACTGGTCTTGTTATATGGTCAGCTCTGAGATGGTATGTAAGTGATAATAAATCATCTGACCGTTGGTTGGTATTTATTGCCTATATGATTGGTCTATCAATTGGTGTTCACTTATTGAGTTTATTGGCTATTCCTTTTATCGCTATTCTTTATTACTACAAGAAAAAGCAGGTTAGAGAAATGGAAATGTCTCAAAACTCTGTTTATGCCGTTTTAGGAATGACCTTATTGGTTGGTGTACAGTTTATGGATTTTTTACCTGTTTGGGCTCATGTAATTTTTGCATTAGGTATACCAGCTTTATATGTTTACACTTGGATGAATGCCAAAGATGCAGAGAAAAAGGCTTGGTTTAATATTGGACTATATTTTATTATTGGGTTTGCCATCCTGATGTTTGTACAGTCTATTTTTATTCCTAAAATTCCTGAAATCGCCGCTGGTTTCGATTATACTTTTGTAAATAATTTTGGAATGGGAGTTGGAACGGGTATGATCTTCTTCCTTTTAATTCTCATCTCTTTGGTTGTAGCTGCTTTATATTATGGACAAGCCAAAAACAACTATAATATTCAGTTGATTGCCATGATGTTTGCCATGTTGTTGATGGGATTTTCAACTTACAGTTCCATAGTTATCAGAGCAAATGCAAATACGCCGATTAACATGAACAATCCAAGTGATCCCTATAGTTTGTTATCCTACATCAATCGTGAACAATATGGTGACCGTCCTTTGGGCTATGGTCCTCACTTTGCTGCCGAGCAAGTTGGTTATGTTGCCAAAGGTAAGTCGTATAGACCCGTAGCATCTGCCAATGGAAAAATATCTTATCAGGTAGTTTCTGAAAGAGGGGACTATAAATATAGCAAAGATGATATGATGATGTTCCCACGAATTGGTCACATGGATGAAAACAGAGCCAATCAATACCGTCGCTGGTTAAAACTGGATCCTGAAGAAAAAC
>JBILRD010000030.1:0-10650 GCA_044372845.1 Saprospira sp.
ATCTTTTTTCTAGAGACATCACTTCTGTTTTCTGGTTTTGAGAGATAATATAAATGTCAAAGATATCAAAAATTATTTTTTTGGTATCAAATGTATAAATCTATTGGAGGTAAGGGTAAGGATAAATGCTTCAAGGTCTGAAATTTCTTGTTCATTTAGTCCCAAAGGTTGAGATAATAAACTGTCTCTATTTATACTGTGAGGTCTTAAAATACTGGGATTGTTATAATATTCTATAACATCTTTGAGAGTTTTGAAACTGCCATCATGCATATATGGTGCGGTTACTGCTACATTTCTAAGAGAAGGCACTTTTATTTTTCCGAGATCGGCGCTGTCTTTGGTTACGATAAATCTTCCTTTATCCGTACTGTTAACCTCGTCGTATAAACCTATATTTCTAAATTCATCTCCTGTCATATCAGGACCAAAATGACAATCGAAACATTTACCTTTTTCATTGAAGATTTGCAGTCCTCTTTTTTCTGATGCGGAAAGTGCGTTTGTGTCGCCATTAGAAAAGTTATCAAACCTGGAACCAGTCTCTAAGGTTCTTTCGAATGCTGCCAGTGCGGAGGCAAGTCTAGATTTATTGGGCAGTTCGCCATAAATTCTGCGGAATGATTCTTTGTAGAAAGGATTATTGATCAATCTTGCTACTGCAGAATCTGCTGATAAATTCATTTCAACAGGATTTTCAATTGGCATTAAAGCTTGCTCTTCGAGGCTTGCTGCCCTTCCGTCCCAAAAGAAAAATGGACGATTCAGGACATTCATAGCGGTTGGAGTATTCCTGTTTGCTGTTTGGCTTCGAACACCTTTGCTGAATGCTATAGTGTCTGCAAAAGCAAATTCTGGTTTATGGCAGGAGGCACAACTTAGAGTATAATCTTCAGACAGGATGCTGTCCATAAATAGCATTTTACCTAATTCCTCTTCTGTTTCGGGATATAAAGGAGCTGTTATCGTTTTTTTAGTTTCCAGGTTACTAAAAGAAGCGATAAAGATAAAAGCAATGCTGAATATGGTGACTGAATATAATTTCATAAAAATGATGAACTTATTTCGTACTATAAAGATACAAAAAAGCCTCCAAATCGATTAGAAAAGGAGGCTTTTGTATGAAATTTAGATTTTTTTAACTTTTACAAAGTCAAAAAAATTATTCTGCATTGTCGCTGTTGTTTTCTTCTGAAACTTCAGCTTCTGTATTTTCTACTTTTTTAGTACGATCTTTTGGAGTACCAAAGATTCTAGATCTGCGGTCTTCCATAGTTTGACGTGTTTGTTCTTTGCGAACTTCTACTTTTTTGTTTTTGGCATCTACCCATACTGTGTGTAGTTCATCAGCTTTCTCTTGAGTTAGAGAACCTTTAGAAACACCACGTTGAAGATGTTTTTTGTAGTAAACACCTTTGTATTTTAGGATTGCACGAACTGTATCAGTAGGTTGTGCACCATTCATTAACCATTTGAAAGCTTCATTTGCATCAATATCAATTGTAGCTGGAATAGTTAAAGGATTGTAGGTTCCAAGTCTAGCGATGTAACGTCCATCACGAGGAGCACGAGCATCAGCTACGACAATGTGATAAATAGGTGCCTTTTTGCGACCTTTGCGTTGTAAGCGAATTTTTACTGCCATTTTTTGAATGTTTTAAATAGTGAATAGCAAACCCTGGCTTGACTGATCAACAGTTTCCAGGATTACAAGGAGCGCAAATATCTATATAAAAAATTTATTTTCCAAACTAAAAGTTAAAATATTGCGTTCATTAGACAAGATTGATATTATAATGTGTATATGAAAGTTTAATTCTGAATAATAGTTGTAATTTAGTGACAACAATTGTTTTAACCCAATAACAATAAATAATTTTACCATGTTCAAAAAGACTATCCTAACAATTTTTACACTTTTGGTTTGTTTACCACTGTTTTCTCAAGGCATTGTTTTCTCTACAGGCAGCTGGAATGAAATCATGGCAAAGGCAAAAAGTGAGAAGAAATTTATTTTTGTTGATGCTTATGCAGAGTGGTGTGGTCCATGTAAGTGGATGGCTAAAAATGTTTTTACAGATAGTAAAGTTGGAACCCACTTCAATAAAAATTATATAAGTTACAAATTTGATATGGAGAAAGGAGAGGGACCTGTATTTGCTAAACTAAACAGCGTTCAGGCATATCCTACGCTTTTGTTTTTTAATTATGATGGTGAGTTGATTCACAAAGCTGTTGGAGCATTGCCTTCGGATCAACTGATTTCTCAAAGCGAGAATGCATTGGATCCTGCCAAACAGATTTACACTTTAAAGAAAAAATTTGAAGCAGGGGAGAGAAAACCTGAATTTCTTTATGCTTACGCAAAGGCTTTGCAAAATGCTAATGAAGATCCAAGCCAAGTGGCAGCCCTTTATCTTAATAGTGTAAAAAAAGAAGATTGGACTACAACTGAAAATTTTGAACTAATTTATTCCTCTCAGTATGAAATGAATTCAGATGTTTTTCAATACGTGAGTTCTAATCTTGTAACATTTAAAAACAAGTTGGGTGCCGAAATGGTGAATGAATATGTCAATAATGTCATGTATTACGCTATTGATGAAGTAGAAAAATCAAAAGATCAGGCTGCTTATAAATCTTTAAAAGCTGAAATGCAGAAAATTTTAGGAGATGATTCTAAAGCTATGATTGCCCTTATGGACTGGAGATACAATTTGGGAACTAAAAATGAATTTAAGTATTTAAAATTATATATGGATAAATACTGTAACAACCCGAATCAGATAAACAGTGTAGCCTGGGAATTATTTGAAAGTGGTGCAGATAAAGCAAAGTTAAAAGCAGCACTTAAATGGACTGATAAAGCATTAGCCAAAAGCAAAATATGGTATATCCTGGACACCAAAGCAAATATTTTGAATAAGTTAGGCAAAAAATCTGAAGCGCTAACTGTTGCCAAAGAAGCTGTTAAAATTGCTCGTGAAAATGGTGAAGATGCGACAGAAACAGAAATGTTGATTAAAGATTTAGAGAATTAAGTATAAGTAAATTAGACAAGATAGTTCACTGAAAAACCGACCTTACAAAATAGTAAGGTCGGTTTTTTTATAGTGAATATATTATTGTCTAGTTCGCTTTCTGTCCATCAAAAAGTTGGAAGAATTGGTCTAATTTAGGAGTAATGATAATTTCTGTTCTACGATTTGCTGCACGGTTATCGTTATTATCGTTGGCTTTCTTAGGTAAGTATTCAGAACGTCCGCCGGCAGTCATTCTTTGAGGAGCGATACCATGTTTGGTTTGTAAATACCTAACTACAGAGGTTGATCTTAAAGCACTCAAATCCCAATTATCACTGATCATTCCATTTTTCATAGGGATATTATCAGTATGACCCTCTACTAAAATTTCCATTTCCTTGTGGTCATTTAACACTTTTGCAATTTTAGCAAGAACAGATTCTGCTGATTTATTCAAATTATAACTGGCAGATTGGAATAACAATTTGTCAGAAAGAGAAATAAATACCACTCCTTTTTTCACTTCAATACTTACATCTTCATCATTGATGTTGTTCAATGATTTTTTCAGATTAGTAACCAGTGCAAGGTTTAGAGAATCTTTTCTTTGGATGGATGAGTTAAGCTCTTTAATATACTTGCCTTGCTCTTCCATTGCCTCTAAAGATTTTTTTATACTTTCTGCACCTGCCTTATTGACAACAGATAAATCAGATAGTCTTCCAAGAAGTTGAGTGTTGTTATCTTTCATGAATTTCAACTGATCTTTCAATTCGGCTTCATTGTTAGTAGCATTTTTTAAATTACTCTGACACAAGGAGATTTCAGAGTCTTTATTTCTAAGGGTATTTTCCAGATCTTTAAGCCTTGCATTGCTTCTATCCAACATCTCCTGGCATTTTTTATTTTCGTTCAGAGCTTGTTCCAGTGAAGCAGCAGAACTGCTTTGCAATTGTTTGAATTTCTTTTTGCTGACACAAGAGAAAAGTGTTAGTGTCAATAAACAAAAGCTGATAATTCTAGTCATAGTGCTTTTTGGTTATGGTGTGAATAAAATATTTGAGCTAAAATAATGATTTTTATTGATTTCTTAATAGTTCCAAAAGGTCTTTGGAGTTCATAGATACTTTTCCGTCAGTATTTTGTAAAAGTGCCTCAGCCATTTCTCTTTTGTGTTCGTGCAATTTTACGATTTTTTCTTCGATACTTGAGGCAGCGACTAAGCGGTATACGGTGACCGGATTTTGTTGCCCTATTCTATGTGCTCTGTCGCTAGCCTGATCCTCTACGGCAGGATTCCACCAAGGGTCTACATGTATAACATAATCGGCAGCGGTTAGGTTTAAGCCAGTGCCACCGGCTTTCAGGCTTATTAAAAATAAATCTCCATCTCCTTTTTGGAAAGCATCTACAGCTACCTTTCGCTTTTTTAAAGGGGTACTGCCGTCCAAATACTGATAGCTGATGTTTTTATCTTTAACGAGTTTCTCAATTATTTTTAGATAATCGACGAATTGACTAAAAATAAGTGCTTTATGCTTGTTTTCTATCAATTCTTCCATCAAATCACTCAGTGCTTCCAATTTTGCTGAGGGAATATTTTGTCCGCCTTCAATCAAAGATGGATGACAACAAGCTCTTCGTAGTTTCATCAGCTCGGCAAGTACTTGAAATTGTTTTTGCCCTTCGTTTTTAAAGTTGGTTGTGTCGATATTTTCAAGCGCTTTTCTTCTGAGAGCTTCATAGAATGCCTCTTCATCAATGGATCTTTCGATAGATAGCGTAATTTCTGTTTTTTCTGGAAGGTCTTTCAGGACATCTCTTTTCAATCTTCTCAATATAAAAGGTCTAATTAACTTTTGAAGATGCTCTCTTCTGTCTATATCTCCATATTTTTCAATGTACAGAGAGAATCGATCCTGAAATTGTTGAGCAGTACCCAATAGTCCAGGATTGATAAATTGAAAGAGGTTCCAAAGTTCCCCAAGGTGATTTTCAAGTGGGGTACCGGTAGTTATTAGTTTAAAGTCTGCTTGAAGGTCCATAGCAGCTTGAGACCTTTTGGTAAAGCGATTTTTTATCGATTGAGCTTCATCCAAGACGATAGTAGCAAATTTTTTACTGCAAAGTGCATCACTGGCCTGGTGTAATAATCCATAAGTAGTGACCAATATTTCTGTATCTCCCAGTTCTTCTACTGTTTTATTTCTATCCAAAACTAGAGAGAGATTGGTAATTTTTAAGCTTGGAGCAAATTTTTCCAATTCACTCATCCAATTAGAACAAACGGAAGCAGGAGCAACTACTAATGCAGGTCCAAGTTCGGCTCTCTGAAGTAATAGGGCAATCGCCTGAACAGTTTTACCCAGACCCATATCATCGGCAAGACAGGCACCGGCTCCCCAGTCTGCCATTCTGCTTAACCACTGATAACCTTCCAACTGATAGGGGCGGAGAGAGGCTTTTAAGGTTTCTGGAACTTGATAGTTTTTTTCCTGAACCTCATCCATTTTCTTTAGAAAATCTTCCCAGGTTTTATCACCTTTCAAGTAGAAATCATTGGACATCTCATTGAGAATTCCTGCTGCAAATTGGGAGATAAGCACCTTGTCTTTTTGTTGATTAGTCCAACTTTCGATTTCTTTTAATCTTTTGAAGAGTGTATCTGTTAAGGCAATGTAAGTTCCATCGTCTAAGGTAATAAATCTGTTTTTTGAATTTTTACTCTTTTCCAAGAGCATTCTCATATCAAGGATTTGGTTATCAGAGATTTTTAGTTCCCCTTCTAGTTCAAACCAGTTCCCAGAACTTCGAACATTCATGCTAAAG
The DNA here is from genome assembly GCA_044372845.1 of Saprospira sp. Taxonomy (GTDB): domain Bacteria; phylum Bacteroidota; class Bacteroidia; order Chitinophagales; family Saprospiraceae; genus Saprospira. Next base: position 5,853 of record JBILRD010000030.1, read on the forward strand.
TTATCAAAGTTTACATAGCCGGATATCTTAAGCTTTTCGCCCTGAGGCCACTCTAGAACAATTTTATCCTCTTTCCTGAGGTCATTCAGTTCGCTCAATAATTTTAAACAGGATTCGATGCTATCGAGAGTCCAGATGCCATTATCCTGTTCTTCGAAGTTTAAAATTACTGAATTGGCTATCAGTTGCTCAGCATCTGCTTTTTCCTTTTCAAGATTTCTATTGACAAAGATAGTCTGCCCATCTCTTTCTGATAGAATTCTTTGATGACCAATACCGGGAGGAAAATAAGGAGGGAAATCACCAAATGGTTTGACAAAAAGTTCGACCTGGAAAAAATCTGCAATTGGCAGAATATGAACATAAATTCTGTCATCCAATGGATGTTCAGGAATATTTGCATCATCTACCACAATATCGCTGTAAACTGGAACGATACTCAGCATTTTTTTAATTGTTTTCTTGAGCTGTTCTTCTGCTTTGTTTGGCAATATAATTTTCTTCTTATCAATCAATTGAAGCAATTGTTGCTGCTCTTTGCTGATTTTTATAAACGAGTATCTTGTAGCTGTTTCTCTTTTGAAAACAAAAGTGTTGGAGTTAGTCCAATCTTTGAGATTATTTTCAAAATGATACCCTTTGTCAGATTTAATTAAATTTAGCTCAAATTTTCCCCTGTAAATCTGAAATGGTGTATCATGCTCATTGTCAAGAAAAAGAAAAGGGTGAGCAACCATACTGTCCAATAAATCAGATATCAGATCAGGATCTTTTTTGTCATGATACCTGTAATTATTCGAATTCAATATTTTTGAATAGTTCCTAATAATTTCCTTGTCCTGCGAGGTTGAAGACTTAATAATTTCAAGATCATTGATTTTTGACCATGAAACTATTCTACCTTTTGACCATGAATTGTTTTTCAGATTTTGCTTTTGAAGAACAGGTTCCAATATCAGCTCTTCTAAATCGACGCGCCATACAATTCTTGTCTCTCTATTGTCTGTGTTGATTCCGGCTCCTGTATCATCCAATATTTTTTCCAGTTGAGACAGTAAAACTTCCCACTCGGGTTTTGGTGCATAAATTTGCCAGAGCACTGTATTTTCAGTCAGATTAAAATCTTCATTGTTTAAAAGCAAATTTAAAGAATTCAATTCTTGATCAACCCATGGATTATTTTTTCTAATTTCTGACATGGGGTTGAAATTCAGAAATGCTCTGCTAAGGCTTACCCTGCCAGACCAAAAGGCAGCATAGGACATAAATACCAGACTAAAGAGGCTGGAATTTTTAACAATATAATCATCAGAAGTTCTATTCCATTCATTGACGATATCAATACCAGCATGTCCGCTTAGAATTGCCAGCAAAATGGAAGAGAAATTAGTTGTCTTGGCTTCTTTGTAAAGATTTTTCCAATACTCATCCCATGTATTATGGTCAGCTTTTAGGTGTAGTAGACAAAATCCTAACATCAAATAGGAGGTAGAAAAGGCGCTTCTTTTCTGATTATCTATTTTTTTTAAATATTCAAGATTATTTTCAAAAGCAATTTTTGCCTCTTCGAAATTTCCGTTCATGAAATATAAATGAGCATCGGCCAAACTACTGTAAAATGCGTTTGGTGCACTTTTTAACATCATGTAAAGACCAGTCTTATTATTATGAAAGAGCAGTGTATGGGCTAATCTTTGAACGGTCAACAAGCTTTTTATCTGATGGAGTCTGTCAAGGAGATACTCGCAGTAAGCTTGAGGGACTTTCATCTGATAGAAGGAATAGTTGAAAGCATCTTCAAGCATTTGCATTCTAAGTTTTGGAAATGGAATACGCTTGAATTTTTCCATTTCAAGACCTTTTAAAAAGAGCTTACTGAGCATTTTGTCAGAGACCATCCATCTGTCATCCAGTTTTACTCTTTCGAAATAAGGTCTTAATGTTTCGTTTTTTTCTATGTAAGGATCGTCAAAAACGTAGAGTTTCATTAGGTTACTCATCTGTTGGAAATGTTCAGTCCATACCCAACTGTAACTGCTTCTTTTGTCTTTAAGATATTTATAGAAGGCCATACAAAGAGATCTGTAATAAGGCTTTTTTAGTGCATGAAAGAAAACAGGTTCTTTGTTAAAATCCAATGGTTCAATAGCAGCATATCTAAAAACAAAAAATCGACTTCTTGCGCATTCGTTAAGATCGGAATTGTCAATAGAGCTTGTCAGCTTTATAACCTGCTCATCTTCTGAATATTGACCTAATTTTGTCAACTCCATTATTGAGGTTCTTTCCTGCAGAAACATACTCATTTCTACTAGTAATTGAGCGGATTCTGATAAGCTGCTATATTCTTCGAAAGTTGCCATTGATTGTTTTTGTTATTTATTATTTGAGCCTTTCTATGACCATTTTCTAAGTTGAGAAAGCACCGCCTGTATATCTTTTGGGGGATTTGCCTCAAATGTCATTTCCTGGCCAGTTCTTGGATGTTTGATCGTCAATTGAAAGGCATGCAATGGAACTCTGGAAAGCATTGGAATTTCTTCATTGAATTTTCCAATTTTGAACTTTCGCTTTTTAAATTCAGACAAAAATAGACTACTGTGTGTACCATATTGCGGGTCAACAGCGATAGGACAGCCAATATACTTTGTGTGCACTCTTATTTGATGGGTTCTTCCAGTAAGGATGGTGCATTCGACCAAACTAAAATCTTTGAAAGCTTCTAATACTTTGTAATCCGTTATGGCTTCCTTTCCCCTGGAGGAAACAGTCATCAAGCCAAGTTGAGTAGGATGAGGACCTATCTTGGCTTCAATTCTTCCTTGTTCTGGGAATGGTATACCCCTTAGAATAGCGATATATTTTTTTGTCGTAGTTCTATTTTCAAACTGGTTGTTCAAATCTTTGTGAGCTTCAGCATTTTTAGCAAAAATCATCACTCCGCTGGTATCTTTGTCGATCCTGTGGACGATATAGATTTCAGGATATTTTTCTGAAAGCAAAGTATAAATGTTAATTATTTCAGGCCGATGTCTGTCAGGAATAGATAATACCTGAGACGCTTTGTTGATAACAATTATATCATCATCTTCGTAAATGATTTCGTAGGGCCTTGATTTGGACATAATTTTAATAATTTTTAAAACTTGAGCTGCTGCAAAACATCAATTGTTTTTGAAAACAATAAAAATCCGTTACTTTAGCTTTCACGCGAATCCGCAAAGGTACTTAAAAATGGGCAGATTAACTAATGATTGGACTTTAAGTTTGGATAATTCGGATGATTTGAATCAATTACACCAGGCTTTAAAATATTGGGAAGAAGGGAGGTCAGAGGAATTGTCTGAGTTGAAAATTCAAATTGAGACAAATAAAAATTCCAATATTGATATCAAGCTGATAAAAAAGCAGCTGGATAGATTCCTAGAGATCAAGTTTAACCTGGATTCCATTCTCCAGATAGCTTCCATAAAAGGAGAAAATGGAAGGGATATGTTTTGCGAAAGTTTTTTAAATCATCTTCAAAGAATTAAAATCAATAGTATCATAAAAATTGAAATGTCTGTTTCCAATTTGGTTGAGCTGACAATTATTGGAAAAAAAACAGAACATGTTATTTTGTCAATATTGATTTCTCAATTTTGTCGTATGAAAGAATATTCAATTTCTACCGATTAAAATAGTAAGGCTGCTTACTTACAGGAGATTTTCCAGTTGAGATTGGAAAAGCCAACAGTATCAATATTTTTTGCAAGATTTAATGTTTTGCATGCTTCATCAATCTTACCGATTTTTTCTAAAATGATAGCCTTTTGGAGAAAATAATTGACAGCTGGTTTTGGATTTTTCTTATTCAATTCGATAAAGCTGTTTATATCTTCAAGTGCTGTTTCATATTTTCCAAGATGCATGGCACAAAGTTGTCGATTGTAAAAGGCTTTACCTTCACGATACTCAGGATTCAACTTAACCACTCGATTTAGATATTGTATAGCTTTTGGACAGATATTAAAACTGCTGTCGTTCAAACATTTGGAACAATACATGAAGGAGAGGTTATAAACATTTTCGATGTTGGAACTATCTTTTTGGTAGGCGCTCTCCAGATTATCAAGAGCCATTGCCGATTGATTACTGTTTACCGGCCTTTGATTTTTGATTAGTTCATTGAGTTGTTCATCGCTAAGTTCCAGTCCGGAATCAGTTTTTTTATTCGAACAAGAAATAATAGTAAAAAAAAAGATGACAATCAGGAATTGTGTTTTCATGAGGAATTAAATACTGTTATTGTATGATGTGAAAGACAGTGCAGGCAACTAGTCCAGCGGTTTCTGTACGTAATCTGCTCTTCCCAAGGCTGATTGATTTGAACTTTTTTTCCTCGGCTTTTTTGATTTCTTCCACAGAAAAATCTCCCTCAGGTCCAATAAGTATTAGAACCGAATCATTTGAATTTTTTATAAATTCATTTTTTAGTTCATTTAAATTTTCATCTTGACAATGAGCAATAAATTTTTGACTTTCTGAAGTATTAGATATCAACTTATCAAAATCTTGCGCCTCGTTGATTTTAGTAAAAAAGGATTTTCTGGATTGTTTAGCGGCAGCTATGGCTATTTTTTCTAATCGGTCAATTCTTAACTGTTTTCGCTCTGAATGTCTGCAAATAATAGGCGTAAATTCATTGATTCCAATTTCTACAGCTTTTTCGAGTAACCATTCTATCCTGTCAATATTTTTAGTGGGAGCAATGGCCAAGTGAATTTTAAAATCCCAGTTTAAAGCTTCTTCTCTCTTG
>JBILRD010000144.1:0-5751 GCA_044372845.1 Saprospira sp.
TTGCTCCGCCAATCAGATTACCATTTCTAAACCATTTGTAACTGATATGAGCCGCTGAACTAACTACTCTTAAAGTAGCGAAAGAACCATTACAAATTGAATCTGTATTGCTGTAAATTCCAGGACGCTGTATCGTAATCGGATTAACAGTGACAACATTCGAATTATATCGGCAACCGTCTTGATTAATTACTTCAGCATAATAGGATCCGGTATCTGCTGTTGTATAGCTTTGTGAATTAGTAGCAACCTGTAGAAGCGAGCTATTATCAATCCAATTATAACTACATCCCGGGCAAGCTGTTACTGAAATGGTAAATGGTTCTTGGTTGCAACTTTGGATTGGATTTGAACTGATGACAGAATTTTGTCCGACCAAAGATGGCATAGCAATAATTGGTGGAGAGATAGCGTCACAGCCATTGGTATCAACTGCAATAACATAATATCCTCCGGAAGAGGCAACAGAAATAACAGGAGATGTAACTCCATTATTCCAGGTCAGATTACAGCCTGGACAGGAAGACGGCCTAACCCTAATCATTCTTGACTGATTACAAAGTGGTAGATAGCCGTTGATAGCCAAACCCGTAAGTGTATCTTCAATAATTGGAATAAAACTGTTGTGAAAAAGTGCATTTACCGTGTCTGATTCCGTACAACCATTGTTAGTAACTGATAAAATGTATACACCTTGTCTGTTGTCAGTGATATTTTGTCCAGAAGCTCCATTACTCCAGTTGTTAGTACAATTGTTACAAGTAAGGGATGTACTTGACAATGAAAAGAAATCACCGCTACAAAACCTTAAGGAATCTCCCTGTAAAATACTTGGTCCGATTTCAGGTTTTACGATATAATTAACAAAAGTCGTATCAGTACAATTGTAATCAGTTGTAACTAAATAAAAGGAAGTGTCATTGTATAATGTTTTTTGAAAAGGCCCGAGTCCTGAACCACCAATATTCCATTGATAAGAAGCTGTTCCGCTGCAATTGCTGCAATTAGCCTGTAAATTGATGTTTTGACCATAACAATATTCAACAGAATCTGATGGATTGATTGTTATCCTGGGTTTTACCTTTATAATCTTAAAAGAATCTACATTAGATTGTATAAAATTATAGTATGCATCACAACAATCCCAACCTGGAGCATACCATCCCATACAAAATGGAGAATTACTGTAACAAACCAAACCATAGAGGTATGAATAAGCATATACCACCATGGTGTCCGGAGAAGTAGCATTAACTGGAATACTAATACTACCTCCATTATAACTAAAATTTCCTGTACTCCAATAAGTATAGATATAATTGAATCCTAATGTCAGTGCTGTAGGATTGTTGACACTTAGTACCACAACATCACCCTCACAAGCTCTATTGGCATTTGAGGAAACACTGCTTGAAGGAAGCCAGGCGCCACAATCAATAAAACTGTAAGTAGCAGTATCACGATCAGAACAACCATTTAAGGTAACTGTAACGTGAACCGATTGTGTAGAATTGACAGCTGGAGAATTTATTGTAAATGAGGATGCTGTGGAACCATTTTGCCAACTATAACTCATACCGGCAATTGATGGTGAAACAGAGATTGGAACGGTCAGATTTACTCCGGAACATTGAGCACTAAGAGAAGTAAGTACAACTGTTACCTTAGGTTTGAAAGTGATGTTTTGATTTAGTCTGATTTCACATGGTCCACTTGTCAGAACTAAAGTGTAAACAACCGTTTCATTGGCTACTCCAATGTTATTATGTGATGTTGTTAAAACAGAAGTTGTGGCAGAAGTTATTGTAACGCCATTTTTCTCCCACCTACTGAACACACCACTGCTGATATTTCCCGTTAAAGTAAAATTTTCGCCGGAACATAACAAGGTAGAGGAGGCGGATACAGATCCAGCTGGTAAAGGATTGACTACAACGTTAAAATATTTTCGAGAATCACAGATTGTTGAAGCAGGATTTACCTTCAAATAATAGGTGTAGGTACCAGCACTTGTATATGGCCCTAAAGAAATAGAATTTGTATTGTCAGCAGAATAATTAGCTGGTGCAGGTCCACTTGCAGAAACTCTCTCCCAATCAAAACTCGCGTTGGTACTATTATTTGGAGGTCCGCTACTATGAGAATTGTTTGCAGGAAAAATAATATTTTGCTGATTAGAAGATGCTGTTAATGTTACACTTTGATTTTCACAAATAGTTGTAACACCAGCAAGACTTATTGACAGCGTATCTTCAATCGTTACAGTAACCTGATTATTATTATCAGTACAACCATTGTTATCAGTAACATTCAAAGTGTAAACAATGGATCTTGTTGTCGATCCCGGAATGGCACTACCACTATTACCTGGAAGGTCAATTGTCGTTGCACTTGAAGGATTGTTGATATTTGAAGCAGGTATAGATGTCCAGCTCGCAGTTGCGATCCCAGCAGTAACTGTACCGCTGTAACCAAGATTTATACTCGATCCTGTACAATAATTTCCATTTGAATTTGTAGTTCCGTTAGCTGTTGCAGTGATAGTAGGTAAAGCAAATACATTAAATGTACTACTTGTAGTAGCTGTACAGATTCCATTGTCTGTAACTGTTACAACAGCCGTATAATTATTTCCTGCAATAAGCGCTGTTGACCATATGGGATTGGCTGAATTATTTGGCCCCTCAACAACAGCATTAGCGGGGTTTTTAATCTCCCATGAATAAGTAGCGGTTGAAACATTACAGTTCGAACATCCTGTCCAAGTTGTAATGGCATTCTGACCAACACATCGATTACTTGCACTAACAGTTGATAATATTGGGTTACCATACACTGTAACACTATGGTTTAAATTAGAATAACATTTATCAATATTTTTCGCAACAACATGATAACTGTATGTGCCGGCAGTTAAACTTGGAGAGGTATAACTGGCTCCCGTACTCAAATAACTGGATGTATTATTATTGTAATAATAATAACTTACACTATTGCATCCGGTAACATTGCAACTACCAGTTAGAGTGATCGTTCTACCTACACAACTGCTTATTGGTGAACTTGACAAATTAAGATTAGGGTTAGCTAAGGTTGAAGTAACATTGATTTTCAGTTTTTTAGTCGTAGCATTGCTGCAAGTAATCGTACATTCAACTTCAAATCCAGCTGGAGAGCCACTGCCTAAATTCAATGTGTACAATGAAGAACTTGTACCTACAACAGTTACATTGGCTCCACCCGTATTAGACCAGCTATAAGGAGTAGAGCCCAAACCTGAAAGACCAGTTATAGAAAAAATGATTTGCCCCCTACTGCAAATAGTTACATTGTACTCATAGTCAAATCCGGAACCTGGAGTGATTGAATTTGCTGTAAAGCTGTTAGGTCCACCTGTAGTTGCTGTAGCCGTATCCGTAACAGTTAGAGACAAAGTGCCGCTACACTGTGCTTGCAACAGTGAGTAAAATGCAAAATTTAAAATTGCCAGTATAAAGAAAATTCTATACCTCATATATTTTATTATTCAGTTCAATATTTTAATTAGTCTTTGACAACCACCTTTCTCTGTACAAATACTTTTTGATTTTGAATACAGAATAAATAGATCCCAGGACTGTAATTTTCTGTTTCGATTCTAAATAATCGATTCCCTGCTTCTACCCTTCCATTTTGCAAAATTTTACCAGTCAAATCGACCAGTTTCCAATCACAGTTTTCAGTTAAATCCTGATCAAATTCAACATTAAAGCCACTATTGCTAGGGTTAGGATACAAATTAACCTGTATCAACTCAGATCTTGTCTCCTCTGCTATCTCGTCTACAGAAACTGGTCCGTTGAAAATATTTAAATTTCTGGAGGTGGCAACCTGATAAACCTCTTTACTATTTCTATTCTGCACAAAAACAACTACTCTCAAATTGTTGGAATTATAATTGATTCCCTGAACAGCAGCAAAATTCCAACTCATACTATTCTGTACCATATCCCCGGCAGACCAGGTATTTGGCAAAGAAGTACCAGACGGATCGGGTCTCATCGAGCGGACTACTGACAACATTTTGTGATTTTGGAAACTCATCAACGAATCCTCGGTCACAACTATATGAAGGGCATAATCATCGTAGTTTATATCCTCCAGGGCAGTTACATCTGCTGTGATCACCATATTTCCATTCTGAATGCTGAGAGGATATAGTTTTATCTTGAACTTTGCATCCTGTAGCATTTGGATATCCAATATTTCCTGATTGCCATTAAAAATATCTGAAGTATTACTGATAGGACTCTGACCATTGATTCTAATCTGATTGGCATTATTGATACCATAAAAAAGAACTCTCGAATTTGACTCGTCAATGGACTGCTGATGCAAAGGATCAAAACTGTTGTATTCCGTCTGATATTGTAATAAATTGACATCCCTGCCATATAAATTACTATAAATCAAATCATAAAGGTTGAGTTCAGTTTGACCTATTCCTGCAAAATTCTGGTTGCTGAAATGTTCCACCAATATACTTCTGCTTCTATTGCCAAGGAAAAAATTATCAAAGGCAAAACCCTCCAGATTATCAATGACACTGTTTGGAGAAGAAGCAAAGGCAAGCCTGAATCTTAGATTTTGATAGCCTCTTAGATCAGCACCAGAAACATCCAGGCGATATCTGGCATCCTCCCAACCGTTATTGCTTCCAGACCAACCAATAGGCGCTCCACTCTGTGCTCCGGGAGAACTGATGATATAAGGCGGATTGTACCAATTGATCCCTTTGTTTCTGATTCCTAATGTTTTCCAACTGCTCGAATTGACATCAAAATATTGCAAAACCGTACCATCTACGCCAACTCGGGAATCTCGCCAGATATCCATAGCTATCATCGGTCTTCTCAAAGCAGAAATATCAAAACAAGGACTGTAAACCCAGGCATTTTCTCCCTGAGCATAAACACCTGCCGAGTTCGTTATCCAGACCAAATTATTTTCCTGAATGGTATTGATTCTATTTCCCTGAGCTATTCCCCATTCCCAAAGAGAATCAGATGTTAACGCCATTGAACTGTCAATATTTTCCTGAAACCAATTTCCAGAATTCAATTGAAAATCCTGAGTATAAGGAACTGTATCCCTTACTACAAATTTTGGAGAAATAATGATCCTTCGAGAAACTGTATCTGAACAAACTCCTTGATTAGTAACTATTAAACTTGGGAAATATATTCCCTGACCATTATAAGAATGAGCAATGTTGTTTATAATTATGTTATTGGTAAAACTGCTGATCGTATCTGATTGTCCATCGCCAAAAGTCCATATTGCTCGACTGATACTATCAATTGCTGGAAGTGAATTATCAAGACCTGTAGCAACCACTGCAAAATTGACTGCATCCCCTTGACAGCCTCCGGCACTTTCAAATTTTAATTCGGGTTTATTGTAGACATTGATAATATGGGAAAGGGTGTCTGAACAACCAGAAACAGAATCTGAATAATAATAAACTATTGATCTTCTGCCAAATTGAGCAATTGGATTAAACAAGCTATCACTAACAATTCCAGCTACCACTCCATTGCTGATATCCTGAAATGCTCCACCGGAAGGATTTGCCCTGAGCACTACCCTCTCCAAACTATCCGCAACACAAAAATAATTTGGAACAGAGGAGGCAAGTGTAATAACCGGAGTTGGTCTTATTTCAATCATTTGAATGGTGGAATCCTTACAGACGCCTCCTCCCTGGTATCT
>JBILRD010000133.1:0-5904 GCA_044372845.1 Saprospira sp.
TGCAATTACCTTATCTGAATTAAAATATTCAGTTACATCATTGTTTTTCGCGATTTCGAGGACAAGATTTTTCTTTGACTTTTCTTTGTTTTCTGCAATGGCCAATTGTTTCATTTTGGCATTGCTCGAACTCAATTGAAGTAGAACCGTTTCCACATCGTCAAGATTGTTTTCATCCTCAAGATAGATTTCACAGGACAGAAGCTCAACTTTTTGAATTGCTTTTGAATCCATACCGTTTGCTTCAGCGAATGTTTTTGCTGTTTGTGGAAGATCATATTGTAATGTGTTTGATCCGGGATCAAGTGGTTGAGCGTTAAACTCTATGACCTGTTCCCATTCTTTTGTAGTCTCTGGCCTGCTGTCGCAAGAAAATAATATAAAAGAGAACAGAGCGGCTGTTAATAGTACTTTCATAAAATGTAGTTTAAGTTAGTTGAAATAGTTTAAGGACTTACCAGGTTAGCAATTACAGAAATGAAAGCCGCACCTGAAATATTGTTTTCCAATAGATATGGAGCATCGCTCACGATACCGAATCCGCGATATATTTCTCCTTGATCGATGTTATATCGATATACTAATCGATAACCTGCTGATATGCTCAACCAATAAAAGTTTTTGATTGGAAAATCCCAAATGGCTCTAATTCTGATGTCTGATCTGCGTAGTTCCAGCTTATCTGTTGCTTTTCCCTGAAATAATTGATTGTTGGCGAAATATTTATTTCTGTCATTTAGTCGGTAGCTGGTACCTTCCAGTTCCAAACCAGCTCTGATGATATTTCTTTTGGAAATATTGTATCTAAAGTCTGCTCTTGCGGGTAGTAACATTTCGACACCCCATTTTTCGCTTGGAGCGGTATAGTTAAACAAGAATACAGGAAGGTAATTTACTTCACCGGCACGGTAAGTTCTGGTGAAACCAACACCCCACATTTTTCTATCATTGGTTTTACGTCCGTAAATCGCTGTAGCGGATATTTTTGTAAATAATGGGTTTTGCCAATTTAGAAAATTCCAATCACCGGCATACTCAGCTAAAGCCTGTACTAATAAGAAGTTTTTCTCATCAAAAGGTTTGAAAACAGTCCCTACCATACTCAAGTTTCTTATGGAACCATTGGCAAGAGTTTGATAAACCGGATTTAAGGGGTTGAGATTGGTATATTTTTTATCGAGAACATAATGTTGCTCTGTATAACTACCTCCTAAGCTGAAGATAATTTTGTTTGTGGAAATAATAGGAAAATTTGCTTCCAGTCGCATACCATGACTCAAAAAAGCTTTACTTTCATCGTCTGCACCTGTTCCATCAGCTGATTTAGTGGTAATTGTAAAAGGGGAGAATGCTTCGTAACCAACTGAAATTAGTCTGTTTGGAGTTTGAGCTAAGATTTTAGAACTGCAATAGGCTTTATTGGTACTACCATCTGTAATGCTCATGTTGGCATATTGTTCAAAATCTTCCTCCTCGGAGGCACTACTATCTATTTGAGAAAATAGAGAAAAAGGTACTAATGCTAAGCAAATTAAAAACTTGATTTTGGTCATAATTTTATGGGTTTGTTTTACATTAACTCAATAAAACAAATGATAGTTAAAAAAGTTTACAAAATTATTTAAAAACATTGTTTTAGTTGACAGTGTTTTGAAAAACAGCTATTTGCTCCTGTTATGATAAGAGTTTAAATTTCCTCAGACAGTTTTTTTTCTTTCAACATTTTAGCTCTTAGAAAATCAGCGGTGTAGGAATTATGACAATGAAGCATTTCTTCCGGTGTACCCCAGAATAATAAGTTTCCACCATTTTTACCGCCTTCTGGACCTAGGTCAATCACATAATCTGCACATTTTATGATGTCCATGTCATGTTCTATAACAATCACGGAATGTCCAGATTCAACAAGTGCATTGAGGGCTTTCAATAATTTATTGATATCATGAAAATGCAATCCGGTAGTTGGTTCGTCAAAGATGAATAAAACATGACCTTTAGCATCTTCCTTGTTTAGGAAAGAAGCTAATTTTACTCTTTGTGCCTCACCTCCACTAAGTGTACTTGAAGATTGGCCTAGTTTGACATAACCAAGACCAACATCTGAAAGTGGTTTTATTCTATGGACAATATCCAATTGATCTTTGAAAAAAATCAAAGCCTCGTCAATCGTCATTTCCAATACGTCAAAGATAGATTTATCCTTGTAGGTTACGTCCAGTACCTCTTTTTGAAATCTTTTTCCTTCGCATTCTTCACAGGTCAGTCTGACATCAGCCAAAAACTGCATGGAAACTAATATTTCACCTTCGCCCTTGCATGTTTCACATCTACCACCTTCGACATTAAAGGAGAAATGTTTTAATTTGAAACCTTGAATTTTGGAGGCTTGTTGTTTCATGAAAAGATTTCTAATCGAATCATAAGCTTTTACATAAGTCACAGGATTGGATCTTGACGACTTTCCAATAGCTTGCTGGCTGATTAGTTCGATTTGTGTAATACGTTTCAGGTCTCCTTCCAATGCATCGTGAAAGCCGGGCTTTTCCTTGCTGTCATCTTCCAAAATTTTAAAAAGGGCAGGATAGAGGATATTTTTTACCAAAGTTGTTTTTCCACTTCCACTGACTCCTGTAACTACGGTAAAGGTGTTCAAAGGAAATTTTACATCAATGTTTTTTAAGTTATGTTGAGACGCACCTTTGACAATTATAGAGGAAGTATAATTTCTTCTCGTCTTTGGAGTAGGAATCAACAATCTGCCACTCATATATTTCGCGGTAAGACTATCATTGGCCTCCTCATATATATTCTCGTAAGGACCGGAGAAGACAATTTCTCCGCCATGTGTTCCAGCTAAGGGGCCAACATCCACGAGAAAATCTGAATTAGCAATCATATCCTCTTCATGTTCAACTACTATCACAGTATTGCCAAGATCTCGAAGTTGTTTCAGAACTGCTATCAATCGCGATGTATCTTTTGGGTGAAGTCCAATACTAGGTTCGTCCAAAACGTACAAGGAACTGGTCAGGTTGCTACCTAAAGTTCTGGTGAGATGAATTCTCTGTACTTCTCCGCCTGAAAGTGTTCCGGAAATTCGATCCAAAGTAAGATAGCTTAAGCCTACTTCGAGCATAATTTTCAATCGGCTTGTAATTTCAGTCAGCAATCTTTTTGAAATTTCAAACTCTTGATCAGTCAGGTTGATTTCAGAGAAGAAAGCGTATAATTTATCAATTGGCATGGTTGTCAAATCGGCAATTGTTTTACCCGAAATCCTGACATATAACGCTTCTTTTCTTAATCTTGCTCCTCGACAAAATGGGCAGGTTGTTTTTCCACGATATCTGGAAAGCATGATTCTATTTTGAATCTTGTAGCTTTGTTCCTCTAATTCTTTGAAAAAAAGATTGATACCCGGAAAATAAGCATTTCCGTTCCATAAAATTTCTTTATGCTCAGCAGATAGGTCTTTGTATGGACGATGAACAGGAAAATTAAATTTATGAGCTAAACGGATCAACTCATCTTTCCACCAGCCTACTTTTTCTCCTCTCCAACAGACGACGGCATCGTCCAGAATTGATTTGGATGGATTTGGGATGACTTTGTCCTCGTCAATACCTATCGCCTGACCATAACCCTCGCAAGAAGTACAAGCGCCAACTGAGTTGTTGAAATTAAAGAGCTGTGGATTGGGTTCTTCAAATTGAATTCCATCCAGTTCAAATTTTGTACTGAATCTAATTTCATCATTTCCTTCTTTTTGAATAAAGCAAACAGCATTTCCCTCTTGCAAAGCAATGCCTACAGAATCGGCTATTCTTTTGATGTTTTCTTCATCTTCCTTGTAAACAACAAACCGATCGATTAATATTTTAATTTGTAGTTTATCTATATTTTTTTGAAAGGATTCAATAAGAGCTTTATCCTCCAGCAAAGATTCTAGTCTATAAGTTTGTTTGTCAATCGAAATTCGGGTATATCCTTTTTGAATGAGAAAATCAAAATTATCTGATAGAGAACGTTTTGTAGAAATATTAAATGGTACGAATAATAAAACTTTTGAATTTTCTTCAAAATTCATGATATGATCCACAATATCTGAAACAGAATGACGTTTAACTTCAATATTGCTGACTGGAGAAAAAGTTCTGCCTGTTTTGGCGTATAATATTCTGAGGTAGTCATAAATTTCTGTTAAGGTACCAACCGTAGATCTGGCATTTTTATTTCCAACTCTTTGCTCAATAGCGATGGCTGGACAAAGACCGCTGATATGATCGACTTCCGGTTTTTTCATTCTCATCAGAAACTGACGAGCATAGGAGGAGAGGCTTTCTACATATCTTCTTTGTCCCTCTGCATATAAAGTGTCAATAGTCAAAGAGGATTTTCCTGAGCCTGAAACGCCAGTAACAACGATAAAATTATGGTGAGGAAGTTCAATATCTACATTTTTGAGATTGTTGACACGAGCACCTTTTATAAAGATTGAATTTTTTTTAGACATTTTTGAAACCTTAATTAAAACAACGCGTAAAAGTACTTAACAAAACAGCCAAATTAAAAAACAATCTATTTGGCATAAGTTTTAAAAAAAAACAAAAAAACAAGCGGAACTCCGCAAAAAAGAAAAAAAATTAACCTAACAAAAAAAACAATTAGCCTATCAAACAATTGATTTACACCTTTTATTGCTAGAACATTTTTGTTAATGTTTGTAAATCTTTAGTCCTATGAAGCGAAACTCTTGTAGCGATCGCGATCTCATTCATTTATTTATGAATGGAGATGAAGCGGCATTCGAATGCTTGGTCAACAGGCACAAAGGTAAGATTTTTACCACAATCTACATGTTTGTCAAAGACCATGATCTGGCTAATGACATTTTTCAGGAAACTTTTATCAAAATTATTGATACAATCCGTTCAGGACGTTACAATGATGAGGGTAAATTTATACACTGGGCTGTAAGAATTGCACATAATTTATGTGTGGATAATTTCAGAAAGGTTAAACGTAGACCAACTGTTTCCTCTACGGATGAGTTTGACATCTTTGATGTAGTGCATATTGAAGAGGAACCGGAGGAGGAAAAAATGATCAGAAATCAAACTTACGATAAAATCCGTATGATAGTCGATTGTCTTCCTGATGAACAAAGAGAGGTCATTGTATTGAGACATTATGCTGAAATGAGCTTCAAGGAAATTTCAGAAATGACTAATGTGAGCATCAACACTGCCTTGGGAAGAATGCGTTATGCCTTAATCAACATACGAAAAATATTGGTTGAAAAGCAGATTTGTTTGTACTAGAATTTGCCGATAAAAAGCAAAGCCCCTGAAGTACAGACTTTCAGGGGCTTTATTTTTTGTATGCTATTATTTAGAAAACATGGTTGTACTTTATCGTGAAGGTTCTTGGTGCACCCATCCTGGCAGGTCGTACAGCATATTCTGTATTCAGTAAATTATTGACTATGAAGTTGATATGTTGATTTTTGTTAAATCGATAACCTAGCCTCAAGTCAAAGATCAAACTACCTTTGTTGTGTTGTCGGATGAAATTATTGATTCCTGGAGTCACAAGTATTAAAACGTAGTCAATTTTAGCAATATGGCTATTGTAATTTGCCGAAGCACCAAAAGTAAAGCCTTTCCACTCTGTTTGAACATCAAAACGCAGATTGTGCAAACTTCTGTATCTAAGAATTCTATTCAACTCAGGCACACTGTCAATGCTGATACCATTGGCGAAGGCATCAAACATATTGCCCAAGTAAGTGCCAATGTTTCTTTGTGTTGAATCTGCCTGCATGTCTCCGGGATAACTAAAAGTGTATCCTCCCCAGATGTTCAAAGGTATTTTGCCGATAAAACCCTCTGTTTGGCCAGATAA
>JBILRD010000204.1:0-4714 GCA_044372845.1 Saprospira sp.
TTCAAAACCTGCTATCCTGGCCTGACTGACGTTGATGGATTTAAAGCCTAGACCAGCTCTATGCAGACCGGGTATTTCATTGTAATATGCGAGTGTAAATTCCACCATATTCTGATATTCCATCCAAAATAGAGCTAAATCTCCATACATCTTAAAATTAGAGGTTTTAAACGTTTTTCTATAAGCTAACTCAGTGGACCATCCAATTTCTGGTTTTACGTCTGGATTAGGGAAAAAATAAACAGCCCCACCAGGCACACTTTGTACATTAAGTTGTTCATTAATAAATCGCTCGGCTAAAGAAGGGAAACGGAATCCGGAACCGAAAGAGGCCCTTAGGAAGTCAGTTCGGCTTAGTTGGTAATTCAATCCTAGTCTTGGAAGAGGATAGGCCATTGGCGTAAATACCGAGTCGATTAAAAATCCTTCCCATCTCATGCCCAGAACAATCCCTAATCTGTCGAAGAATTTTTTCTCAGCCTGAGCATAAAGTGCGAAGGAATTTCCTCCAAACTTTGCTCTTTCACCAGTTTCAGGACGTCCACTATCATTAAAAAGAATACTGTTGGCGGCGAATCTTTGTACCATAGTACCAGCAGTAAGAATAATTCCATTGGCGAAATTTCTTTGGAATTGATATTCTCCACTCATATAGTTTCCTATAGACAGTGTACTTCCTTGTTTTGTAATTTGAAAAAATCTACCTCTCAGATCATGTCTGTTTTTAAACTTGTCATAATAGGTGATATAAGGATCAATGGTGTAGGAGAGATAGCGATCACGACCATTATCACTAAGGTTTCTAAAAGGATTATCCTGCATGTCTCTGGCAAGGAAAAAGGTCCCCTGTTCGTGATACATGATAGTACCGTTCAAGCCATAAGTCAATCTGCCGTCCAAACCAGGTTGAACATATCTGGTATTGAAATTGAAACGAAAACGTCTTTCGTCAATGGTTTTAATAAAGCCATTTTCCAAGTGAAAATTACCACCAAGTACCAAATCAAAATTCTTTTTAATTTTTTCGCGATGTGAAAAAAATAAGCCATAGAACATAGGCTGAGCGGCGGGATCAGTTTTTGGATCAAACCATCTCATGCTATCTACGACCGGCTGCTGATAGATACCCGCATAGGTTGAAAAGCTGGTATATGGTTTGGCAGTCGGGTAAGCTGTTCTTACGTTGATAACACCGTTTAGAGCACCCGAACCATAGAGAACAGAGGCAGAACCCTTTATGACTTCAATTTGTTCGGCATTTTCAACAGGAACAAAATTCCATTTCACATCACTTAGTTCTGCAGAAAGGAGTAATTGACCATCTACAAGAAAGGATACTCGGCTACCGGCGCCATAGGCATAACCGGCTCCTCCGCGGATACTAACCTGACCATCGATGATCTGAACTCCGGAAACCTTGGAAACTACATCATCTAGAGAGCGAACATTGTTATTTTGAATTTGAGCAGCGCTTACCACATCGATTGAAACGGTACTTTCTTCCAGTTTTTTGGCATATTTCCCATCGGTGATGATAACAACATCGCTTACTAATTCTCCGTTCATCAAAATTTCCAAATCAATTGGATTGATGCCATCTACCTCTATTTCTTTTTTTTGTGTTTCGTAGCCAACGTATCTGATAACCAAGGTATAAGAACCTTTTTCTAAATTTAGTTGAAACTTTCCTTCTACATCTGATACAGTTCCTAAGTCAGTACCTTCCAGATTGATAGTTGCTTGAATGAGTGGTTCAGTGCTTTGAGCATCACTGATTTTACCGTTGACAATTGATTGAGAAAAAAGGGATAGCTGAGATAAAAAGAAAAAAGCAATCAGTAAAAATCGGCACATATAATTGAGTTCTAAAAATATTTTGGTATTAGTTATAGTAATTCGTTTTATGACGTTAACAGCGGAACAAAGGTTGTAATTATTTAAAATATTTTGTCAAAATTTTAAACAATATTGTTACAAAGTCTAAGCTTTAGGATTAAAATTGTTTAGACAAGAAATTTACTTTTTCTTACTTAAAATTTTTATAATCTCATCCCTCTCTTGTTTGTTCCACCAAGATTGTAAGTCTAAATTGACTTTAAGTACCTTGATTTTAGTATTTTTATTTTCTTTGGCCAAATCTTCCCAAATTTTAACATGGTCTTTATTCAGTTTACCTGTCCAGACAGTCCAATAAATAATTACATAAAAATCAGCGGATTCTAATATTTTCAAATCATTGCCTTTCAAATCTCTGTATTTTTTTAGTTCACTTTTTAGATCAGAACTGTCTGGCTGATTATACAGATCAGTTAGATTTAACGAAGGTATGAATTGAAAAAGTCCGGCATTACAAGAGGTATCAGTTTGTCGGTATTCGATATATTTCCCATTTTTATCATAAATGGCAGCATCAGGTATGCTTTGACCATTCAAAACGTAAAGAAAATCCTTACTATTTACAGTTAAAATGTTGGTACTATCCAGTTTGTATTTTTTTGTTGCTTTGAGAATAGTTTTTTCACTCTCAATTTCAGGATCTTTAATTCCATAAATTTTCTTTAGAATGGGCTGACAGCTAAGAAAGAGAAAAGTGGAAAATAAAATTATCGCAATTTTTTTCATTGATACAATTATTTGCTTGTAGCAGAATTATTTTACAATCTAAAAGTAAAATATTTTTATTATTATCAATTCAAGAATTGTATGTAATTATTAAATTCCAAGCTTTTAATAAGTTCAGCCACTTAGTGTAAAACCATTTTCTGTAAGTATTTTTATTGCATTATTTACGAGTAGTTTCTGGCATGCGTAATTGTATTATTATGGCTGAAAAAATGGTTAAAGTGCCAATTGCCAGAATAGCATATTCTATTCCAAATACATCAGCTGTAAAACCTGAAATTATTGCTCCAAAAGCGTAGCCTAAATCTCGCCATAGTCTAAATGTACCTATACTTTCTGCCCTTTGATTTGGCTTTGTCGCAGCAGCTATTGTTGTTAAAAATGTTGGATAAACCAATGCTGTTCCTAATCCTAATATTGCTGAGATTGTAAGCAGGGAATTAAATTCATGTGTAAACGGTATGAATAAGATTGCTAGCCCTTGCAGGAGCATACCCCAAAATAACATTGCTTTTTTTGAATAATTATCAGACATTTTTCCAGTAAATAATTGCCCGATGCCCCATATAGTTGGGTAGGCTGCTGTGATTATTCCAATGTTTTCACTGTTATAATTCAAAGACAATAATACAATTGGCAAAAGTCCCCAAATCATGCCATCATTCATATTATTAATCAGACCAGCTTGAGTTACAGAGCTTAGAGTTTTGTTTTTGAAAGTAGTTTCAATGAAAATATTTTTTAGTTCCTTGGTATAATCTGTTGAGTTTTCTTTATTAACAAATGCTCTGCTGTCTTTAACCCAAAATAATGTTAAGATAAACCCAGTAATCGAAATGAAAACACCTAGATAAAAGGGATAAGGTGTTACTCCATATTTATTAGCTATAAAGCCTGTTAAAAATGCAGTCAAACCTACCGCTACATAACCTGCAAATTCGTTCAGCCCCATAGCAAGTCCACGATCTTTTTCACCAACTAGGTCAATTTTCATAATGACAGTACTGCTCCAACTAAGACCTTGGCTAATTCCTAACAATACATTGGCAAATATGACCCACCCCCAACTAGGAGCATAAATCAAAATAAATGGAATTGGGATGGCAAATATCCAACCTGATAATAATAAGTTTCTACGTCCATATTTGTTGGCTAGTTTTCCTGTATAATAATTTGTAACAGCTTTGGTAATGCCAAATGCTGTTATAAAAGATAGTATTGCCGTTTTTGATGCTATTCCAAATTCTAATTCAGCATATTGAGGAAAAATACTGCGCTCCATTCCAATCATTGCCCCAACAAATGCATTGATAATAACCAGAATTGTAAATTGTTTCCAGTTTTCCCTTAGACCTAGTTTTATGTTTTCTGACATATTTTTCTAGTTTAAGGTATCAAACTTATGTTTTAATATTTATACCGTTTGTGATACTAATTACACAGTTGACTTTTATTCATTATTTTTAATTCTGGTTAATAACAAAAAAGCAACGGCTGAAAAACAACCGTTGCTTTGAAAATATTCCCTATAAATTTTTTACCTCAGTAGTGTCACATCCCCACGGATAATTTCGGATTGTCCGTCGATGTATTCCACTTCGGCATACCAGGCATAGGTTCCCGAGTTCATCATCACTCCTTTGAAGCTTCCATCCCATCCCTGAGTCGGGTCATTGACTCTGAGGTCAAGGCCTTCATAGACCATCTCACCCCATCTGTCGAAGACTCTGAAGACTTTGATGCTATTGACCTTGTCATCGCCCTGAACAAAGAATGTATCGTTGGTGCCATCTCCATTTGGAGTGAAGGCTGATGGTGCCGATGCTCTTCTCGGTTTGGATACTGTGATGATGACGGTAGTGTCTACTTCACAACCCAGTGGACTGATAGCCGTAAATCTGTAAATCGTCAGATCGGTCGGTGAGATCAATATGCTGATGGTACTGTCTGTCAAGGGACTGTTGTTACTGACATTGAACCAGTTGAAGCTTGCGCCAGCAGGTTCGTTCACTGTTGCCGTAAGAGCAATGGTATCGCCGTATTCCATAGTCGTGTCACCAGGAGCAAAAGACGTGATGAAGAATGGTTCTGC
>JBILRD010000031.1:0-10628 GCA_044372845.1 Saprospira sp.
GCCCAGCATAATCAGTCTGGATTGCTCTGGAAGTGCCGAAAAAAGTTTGGCCATCAAAGCTGCATCAATCATCGAAGATTCATCAATAATCAATAAATCAATATCCAGCGGATT
Organism: Saprospira sp.; assembly: GCA_044372845.1. GTDB lineage: Bacteria > Bacteroidota > Bacteroidia > Chitinophagales > Saprospiraceae > Saprospira. The sequence goes on from JBILRD010000031.1 coordinate 115, forward strand.
TTCAGCATTATGACGATATTTCCTGAATCCACCCAATAGTCTGTGAATTGTCAAAGCCTGAATTGACTTGATTTTATCAACAATCTCTACTTTGATTTTATCGTTTTGATAGGATTTAAAAGATTCGTTGATCCTGGCAGAAGCCTTGCCGGTAGGAGCTACAACAGCAACTTTCAGATTTTTGTTATCTTCAAACAGCAATGCCAGCAAATTGGCTACTGTGGTTGTTTTTCCTGTTCCGGGACCTCCAGTGATGATACAAAAATTATTGAGATAGGCAGAAATGGCTCCAATCAATTGCCAACCGATGCCCTCATTTTCTACATTAAAGATGATGCTGATTTTTTGCTTTAGTTCTTCCAGTCTCTTTTTTCTTTCAGTAAGTTCTGTTTTCCCAGAAGTAATGAGTTTTTCAATTTTTGAAAGAATAATGTTCTCATATTTAAAATATCGGTTGAAGTAGATTTTATTTTTAAACAATACAAAGGGCTGGTCTTGGTAATTATCAGGATTTCCAACATCAACCAATTGATAATGAGAGGATAAATTATCTTTTTTAATTGTATTTTGAATGGATTCATCTTCCAGATCAATACAAATATGCCCTTCTTCCAGTTTTTGGAGTAATAGACCTGCTACTTGTTGCAAGGGTTCGGGGAAGGCTTGGGAAAAGAATAAATAGGGATTAGTAATTGGCATTTTAGTATTTTGTTATAACTCTTCAAACATAAAACAAAAAAACGAAAAAGGCAAATCAGCTTTCAACTGCAATGTCGACCCATTTACCTTCGCATACCAGCTCTAAATCTGATGTTTTACATCCAAACAAAATTCCCCTGCTACCAGCGTTTATAAATATTTTTTCGAGTGTTAATCCAGCCTCATCTAAATAGACTGGAAATTTCTTTTTCATTCCAATGGGAGAACAGCCTCCCCTGATATATCCGCTAATCTTTTCCAGCTCATCGATTGGGGCCAATTCTACTTTTTTATTAGCGCTGATAGCTGCTATTTTTTTTAGTGAAAGTTGATGATTCCCTGCAATGACAGCTACTATTACACCGGTTTTATCTCCAATTAAAACCAATGTTTTATATATTTTTTCAATGGGTAATTTATTGTCAGCAGCTATTTTAAGTAGATCCAGATGCTCACTGTCATATTTGTACTCCAAAATTTCATAATCAATTTTCAATTGATCTAAAATTCTCATGGCATTCGTTTTTTTCATAATTTGTGGCTATAATTACATGATCAAGTAGGGGGGAATAATGCTAAAAATCATCATAATCTTGATTTAGGAGTATTATTTATAGTTTAATTTGACAAAAATATTTTTATGTTGTTGATTTTAGTTACTCTGGGTATTTTAGGTTTTGGCATATTAACAGGTTTTATTTATAGTTACTTGTTGATGTACACAGATGTTTTTAAAAATAATAAAATCAGGGCACAACAACTTGAAAAACCTATTTCAATCAGTGAATTTAAGAAAAGAGTCCCTTTAATTGCTATAAATTTAGTGGCACTTTTTTCAATTTCTGGAGTTGGACTTTGGTTGGGACAAGATATGTTCAATATGGAGTGGAATGGTATCGGAATCGTGGTATTACACTTTCTAGTTATTCTTTTTGCAGACGACATCATGTTTTACATTATACACAGAACCTTACATGAAAATAAATTTTTGAATCAAAAAGTTCACAGTATACACCATCAGGCGACTCAGCCCTATCCTTTAGATTTTATCTATGCGCATCCTGTAGAATGGTTGTCAGGTTATGCTGGTGCTTTTGTTGGAATTTTGTCTATCTACACATTCTCTGACATCAATGTATATGCTTTTTGGGCCTGGGGATTGTTCCGTAGTTTACACGAGCTGGATATTCACTCTGGCGTTCGTTCAAAATTAGGAAAATTCATTCCTTTGTTAGCCAATGCCGAGCATCACGACTACCACCATCTTCGTTCTAAAGGCAATTATTCCTCCACTTTGGTTTTGTGGGACTGGGTTTTTGGAACCTGGTTAAAAAAGAAAGTCTAACCGGTTTTATTTTACCAATTTCATTATAAATCAATGGTCAGTAATATAATTTACTGGCCATTCTTTATTTTTAAATCCTTATGTTGTAGGTCTATTTTCTTGAACTTATCGTTCTTAATTCCGTTTGTATTAGTACCTTTACAATGAATTATTAAACCTAAAGTCTATATCAATTTATAATTTTCTTACATGTCCATCATTAAATTCAATAAGAAAAAAATTAGTAAGGATAAACTTATTCAACTATATCGTGCCATTCTGAAGCCTAGAATGATTGAAGATAAAATGTTGGTTTTACTTCGTCAGGGAAAAATTAGTAAATGGTTCTCAGGAATCGGACAAGAGGCTGTAGCTGTGGGTGTTACAGAAGCGTTAGAGCAAGATGAATTTGTATTTACTCTTCATAGAAATCTTGGTGTGTTTACCAGTCGCAATGTTCCTTTTGACAGACTTTTTTGTCAATGGCAAGGTAAAATGTATGGATATACCAAAGGTCGTGACAGATCTTTCCATTTTGGTGTTCCAGAACACGGAATTGTTGGAATGATTTCTCACCTCGGACCTCAATTGGCATTGGCTGATGGTGTCGCTTTGGCCAATGTGTTGAATGGAGAGAAAAAAATTGCTGTTGCTTTTTCAGGAGAAGGCGGAACCAGTGAAGGTGATTTTCATGAAGCTTTGAACACCGCTGCTGTGTGGAAACTTCCTGTCATATTTGTAGTCGAAAATAATGGTTACGGGCTTTCAACACCAAGCAGTGAACAATTTGTTTGTGAACACCCTGTTGACAAAGCAATTGGCTATGGGATGAAAGGTGTCAGAATTGACGGAAATAATATCCTAGAAGTTTATGAAACTGTTAGCAATCTGGCCAAGGAAATGAGAAAAAATCCGCATCCCGTATTGTTGGTTTGTGATACTTTCAGAATGCGTGGTCATGAGGAGGCTTCCGGTACTAAATACGTTCCAAAAGAATTAATGGAACATTGGGCAACCAAAGATCCGGTTGAGAATTATGAAAAATTCTTATTGGAGGAAGGTATTCTGAACAGTAAAATGCTAGAGGATATCCGTGCAGAATTTAAAGCTGAAATTGAAAATGGATTGGAAGTTGCCAATGCCCAACCTCCAATCGAATCTGATACAGATCGTGAAATAAATGATGTCTATGCGCCATTTAACCAAGTGGTTGTGCTGCCGACTGCTGATGCACCAAAATCATCCCGACGTTTTGTCGATGCCATTTCAGATGGATTGAAACAAGCAATGCGCCAGCATCCAAAATTGGTACTCATGGGGCAGGACATAGCTGAATACGGTGGTGTTTTCAAGATTACAGATGGTTTTGTAGCTGAATTTGGAAAGTCCAGAGTTCGAAATACCCCCTTGTGCGAAAGTGCCATTGTAGGTGTTGGTATCGGTCTGGGTATCAAAGGTTATAAATCGATGATGGAAATGCAGTTTGCTGATTTTGTAACCTGTGGATTTAACCAGATTGTTAACAACGCAGCTAAGCTACACTGGCGATGGGGACAAAATGTCGATATGGTCATCAGAATGCCAACAGGTGCCGGTACAGGAGCAGGACCTTTTCACTCACAAAGTAATGAGGCCTGGTTTTTTCACACTCCGGGACTAAAAGTAGTCTACCCTTCAACACCATATGATGCAAAAGGATTACTTTTGGCTTCTTTTGAAGACCCCAATCCGATCATTTATTTCGAACATAAATTATTGTACAGAAGTATTGAAGCTGAGATTCCAGACGAATATTACACTGTTGAAATCGGCAAAGCCAGAACGGTTCGCGAAGGTAATTCCGCTTCAATCATCACTTATGGAATGGGTGTTCATTGGGCAGAAGCTACCGTTAGTGAGTTGGGTCTCGATATCGAAATTATTGACCTGAGAACTTTGTTGCCATTAGATTATGAAGCAATAGAAGCTACAGTTAAAAAAACAAACAGAGTTTTGTTATTGCATGAAGATACCTTGCTAGGTGGTGTAGGTGCTGAACTTTCTGCTTTTATTTCAGAACATCTTTTTGAACATTTGGATGCACCTGTTGTCAGGATTGCCAGTTTAGATACTCCAATTCCTTTTACAACAGCTTTGGAGAAAAATTTCTTAGCTTCTGCAAGACTTAAAGAAGGAATTGAAAAACTATTGTCTTACTAATTTTATAAGGATTATCAGTCAATTATGATAAACTTTCAAGATACAAAGATTGCTTTCGAGAGAAAATCCAACGGTGACCTCAGAAAAACAGCTTGGTTGTTTACGATGATGAGCAAGCCAATGTTGGTGAACATAGGATCTAAGCTTACCATTTTTGGTTTGAATATGGGGCTGCCTATAAAAGGTCTAATCAAAAATACCATATTCGAACAGTTTTGCGGCGGGACCACACTTGAAAATTGTAAAAACACGATAAATGCGCTAGCTGAATATAAGGTAGAAACTGTATTAGACTACGGCGCTGAAGCAAAAGAATCGGAAGCTGATTTTGATTTAACTCTTTCTGAATTTTTAAAAGTGGTAGACTTTGCTGCTGTCAATAATGCTGTTGAAATTATCAGCGCAAAAGTAACAGGAATAGCTCGTTTCGATATTCTTGAAAAAGTTACGGCCAATAAAACGCTAAGCAGTGAAGAACAAAAATCATGGGAAGCTACTCTCAATCGATTGGATATGCTCTGCAAAAAAGCTTTTGAAAAGAAAGTAGCCATTTTTATTGATGCTGAAGAAAGCTGGATTCAAGCTGCCATAGATGATTTAACAGATCTGATGATGGAGCGATACAATAAAGAATCCGTTATCGTTTACAATACCTTTCAGATGTACAGACATGATCGCCTGGATTTCCTGAAAAATTCCTTTCATAAAGCATCTGAAAAAGGCTATCTGCTTGGAGCTAAATTGGTTCGTGGTGCCTACATGGAAAAAGAAAGAGAAAGAGCACAAAAATTGGGTTACCCTTCACCTATTCAGAAGGATAAAGTATCAACGGATAAAGACTATAACCTGGCAATTACTTTTTGTATTGAAAATTATCAAAGAATAGCATCGGTTGTTGCTTCTCACAATCAGATTAGCACTGAGATGCAAATTGATTTGATGGAAAAGAACGCCATCGACAAAAGTAATCAACATCTTGGTTTTTGTCAACTCTATGGCATGAGCGACAATCTGACTTTCAATCTGGCTAAAGCTGGTTATAGAGTAAGCAAATATGTGCCTTTTGGTCCGATTAAAGATGTAATCCCATATCTTATACGTAGAGCGCAGGAAAATTCATCAGTCAACGGAGAAGTCGGCAGAGAGCTGAAAATGATCAAAGAGGAAATAAAAAGAAGAGGTTAAAACAGCTTTCCCAACACAGTTAAATTTTTATAATCTTAAAATTTAATTGATTTTTCTTCGTATTATTAACAACTGATTTAGTTAAAGTGAATTGTTTTGAAACAAAACTCGTTCTTAGACGTATTCATTGAGTTGTATATTTACTCTTTTACAAATGCATAATAGCAATTATCATATTCTCATTGAGAAACTGGATGAATTCATTCGAAAGTACTACATAAACAACCTTATTAGAGGAAGTTTACACAGTATTGCTTTGCTTTGTGCTATGTGGATTTCCTTTGTATTGTTGGAATATTATGTTTTTTCTTCTTCATTTTCTTCCACTGGATTTAGAAAAATTCTCTTTTACTCCTTTGCTTCCATTGTAGCTCTATCCATTGGAAATTGGATAATAGTTCCCCTTATTCAGTATTTTAAATTAGGTAAAATCATTTCTCATGAAAAAGCGGCTGAAATTATCGGGCAGCATTTTACCAACGTTAAAGACAAGCTTTTAAATGTTTTGCAACTCAAAAGCATGTCTGACAATGATAACAGTGCGCTACTCATAGCTGCAATCAATCAAAAAACGGAAGAGCTAAAACCAGTTCCATTTAAAACTGCTATAGATCTCAAAGAAAATAAGAAATATTTACGTTTTGCATTACCTCCGGTTTTTGTCTTTTTAATCTTGTTGCTTTCTTCAAATATTATTGAAAATAGCACCAAGCGTATTTTAAACAATGACAAAGAGTTTGAGAGAGAGGCACTTTTTTTATTCAAGGTAAAGAATAAAAATACAAAGGTTGTCCAATTCGAGGATTTTACTTTAGAAGTTGAAGTTCAGGACAAAGGAGCATTACCTGCCGAAGTATTTATCGAGGTAGAAAATTTTAAGTACAAGTTAGAAAGAATCAGTCCGACACTTTTTAAATATACTTTTTATAAAATGCAGAAGGATGCATCCTTCCGACTAAGTGCTAACGGATTTACCTCTGTAAAATATGATATTGATGTGATGGAGAAGCCAAATATTATGGACTTAGCCATCAACTTGAACTATCCTGCCTATACTGGCAGAAAGAATGAAAAAATATCTAATGTGGGTGATCTGGTAGTTCCTGCGGGCACCAATATAGAATGGTTAATCGGTGCAGATAATACGGATAATCTATCGGTTCTTTTTCCAGGCGAAGAACAACAATCCAAAGCACAAAAGTCTGATCAAAAAAGCTACAGCATCAAAAAAAGAGTGATGCAAGATGGTGTGTATAAGATTTTTATATCCAATAATAATCTTCCCAACGCAGACTCGGTAACTTACACCTTAACGGTTATTCCGGATCTTTATCCGACGATTGAACTACAAAAATTCTCAGATTCCATAGATGCCAGAATAGTTTACCTAGCCGGCGAAGCAACTGATGACTACGGAATCAAAAAGTTGTTGATGCATTACAGCATTGAAAGAGACGCCAAGATTCTTAAAAAGGATCAAATGCCTATGTCTATTCAAAATGCCAAGCAAACGACCTATGAATATGTCCTGAATATGCGTGATTTTGAACTGAAACCCGGAGATAAATTCAGCTATTATTTTGAGGTTTGGGATAATGATGCCGTGAATGGCAGCAAATCAACAAAGACTTCTTTGATGTTTTACCAGATGCCTACTTTGGAAGAGGTGGATAAACAGGAGCAGAAAAATAATGAAGCCATAAAATCTGATCTCGAAAAAGCCTTGGAAGAGGTTGAAAAATTACAAAAATCTATCAAAAAGGCCAAAGAAGGCGTTTTGCAAAAAAATGAACTCAATTGGCAGGACCGTCGTGAAATTGAAAAATTACTCGAACAACAAAAGTCCGCCGAGGAGAAAATCAAAGAAGCGCAGGAAAACTTCAAGGAAAATCTAAAAAATCAGGAAGATTTTCAAAAGGTAGATGAAAAACTGCTTGAAAAGCAAGAGATGCTCAATGAGCTTTTTGAACAGATAATGTCCGAGGAGATGAAAGAACTTTTCGAGAAGATGGAACAAATGCTCGATAATCTCGATAAGGAAGAGGTGTTGGAACAGATGAAGGAAATGGAGATGAATGATGAAAAACTCAAAGCGGAGCTTGACAGAATGATTAACCTCTTCAAGAAAATGGAAGTGGAAAAAGAGATGTCAGATGCCATCAATGAATTAGATTCTTTAGCTAAACAGCAGGAAGAGTTAAGCAAAGAAACTAAGGAAAATGAGGAGAATAAAAATGCTGAAAAACAAAAAGAACTGGAAAAGAAACAAAAGGAACTGAACGAAAAGTTTGAAAAAGTAAAAGAGCGTATCGACAGGGCCAAGAAGAAAAATGAGGAGCTGGAGCAACCCATGGACCTGGATTCCAAAGAGATGGATGATCAGGAAAAAGAAATTGATGAAGAGCAAGACGATGCTTCTCAACAATTACAGCAAAAACAGAATAAAAACGCTTCAAAATCTCAGAAAAATGCTTCTGAAAAGATGAAAAAAATGTCTAAATCCATGAAGCAGATGATGAATATGAATCAGATGCAACAAATGGAACAAGACGTTAAGGCGATCAGGCAACTTTTGGAGAATTTGATTTTAATGTCTTTCGATCAGGAAAGGCTAATAGATGAAGTAAATAAATCAGTTATCAATACACCTTCTTATACCAATCTCGTTCGTCAACAGTTTAATCTCAAAAATGATTTTAAATTGATTGAAGACAGCCTTACTGTTTTAAGTAAAAGAGTTTTCCAAATTCAAGGTATTGTTACTGAAAAAGTTGCTGCCGTCAAAAAAGCATTGAATAAAAGTATAGAAGATCTTGAAGAACGTCAGAAAAGAAATGCTACCATCCAGCAACAATATACTATGACCTATGTCAATGATCTGGCACTTTTGTTAAGCGAGACAATGAATCAAATGCAACAGCAAATGGCTCAACAAATGTCTGGACAGCAAATGTGCGAGAAACCAGGAGATGACGGTCAACAAGGAGATGGTTCTTCCCCGGGTAAAGACGGTAAAAAACCAGGAGTCGGAGGAATTAAGCAGATGCAGGATCAGCTTAATAAACAGATTGATCAGATGCAACAAATGATGAAAAATGGCAAGTCGCCATCCAGTAAAAATTTTGCAGAAATGGCGGCAAAACAAGCAGCGATTAGAAAAGCGATGCAGGAAATGAAAAAAGAACGCCAGCAAAAAGGGAAAGGTGGAGGAAAAGAATTGCAAGATATCATCGATCAGATGGATAAAACAGAGACAGACCTCGTAAATAAACGTTTGCCCAATGATATCAACAAACGTCAGCAAGATATATTGACCAGACTTTTGGAGAGCGAAAAAGCAGAAAGAGAAAGAGAATACGATAATGAAAGAAAATCGGAACAGCCCAAAAATGTCGATGTCAAAATTCCCCCAGCGATGGAGGAATATCTCAAAAAAAGAAAAGGGCAGGTAGATATGTTCAAAACACTGTCACCCTCATTGAAACCTTATTATAAAAATCTCGTAGAAGATTATTTTAAAGCCTTAAAATAAATAATTAGGCCATCGAATGACCGATTTCTATCACTAAATCAGTAATGAATGACATCACTTGGACTCAATATTATCCTTTATTCAAATCCTCAAAATATTGCAGAAGTAGAACCTTTTATTCAACAAGCTTTTAAAGATTGCGAAATCAATGAAACTTTCTTTGGTAATATTTTAATATCTATTACAGAAGCTGTTAGTAACGCTATCATCCATGGTAATCATGCTGACCTAAGCAAAAAAGTACAACTCAGTTATATATTAAATACAGGCAAAATTACTTTCACGATTCAGGACGAAGGAGATGGTTTTAATCCGCATAATCTTCCTGACCCTACCTCACCGGAAAATCTTTTAAATCCCGGAGGAAGGGGTGTTTTTTTGATGAATCAATTAGCCGATAATGTTGTTTTCCTCGAAGGGGGCAGAATTGTTCAACTAGAATTTGCTATAAGATAATGGAAAATTCAATAAATAATTTTGAAGCTGAAATTTTAGAAGCGATTGAATTTCATTCAGAAGAAACCGATTTTAAATTAGATAATGAAGAATTCTTAAAGAGTTGGATCTATTCTACACTAATTTCTGAGTCAAAGGAACTATCCAATATCAACATTATTTTTTGCTCAGATGATTATTTGCATCGAATGAATGTTGAATACCTCAACCATGATACCCTGACAGATGTCATTACTTTTCCTTATTCAGATCCAAAAGAAACAGAGATTGAAGGTGATATCTTTATAAGTATTGACAGAGTCAGAGAAAATGCACAAAAATTTTCAGTATCCTTGAATACAGAATTGTACAGAGTTATAATTCATGGAGTCTTGCATTTGATTGGATATCAAGATAAAACGCCCGCAAAGAAAAAAATAATGACCTCAAAAGAGGATGAGTACCTTGGAAAAATCAGCCATTGATTCGTCGTCAAAAAGATTACTTTTGTCATGTTTTATATTTTTCATTTTTTGATTTACTCAAAATAATTGACATTTGTAGAAATGATAATAATACATGAGTGATTTCATCCATCCAATTTTCGAGAAACAAGTTCAAAGAATAGAACGCGAAAAACGTTTGAATCAAAGTTCCATAGTAATCTGGTTGACGGGATTGTCGGGTTCTGGAAAAAGCACTATAGCACTTGAACTTGAAAAAAAACTCTTCACAATCGGCTATTTTTCTCAGGTGTTAGATGGAGATAACATAAGGTCAGGAATTTGCAATAACCTCGGCTTCTCTGAAGATGATAGAAAAGAAAATATTCGCCGAATAGCAGAAATTTCAAAACTTTATCTGAATAGTGGAATTATAAGCATTGTTTCTTTTATTAGCCCTACAGTAGAAAGTAGAGATTTAGCCAAAAAAATAATTGGACAAGAGGATTTTATTGAGGTATTCATTAGTACACCTATTGAACTCTGCGAAAAACGGGATGTTAAAGGTTTATATAAAAAAGCTAGAACCGGGGAGATTAAAAATTTTACAGGAATAGATCAGCCCTATGAAATACCTCAAAATGCTGATTTGGAAATCAATACAGCTGAGCAAACTATTGATGAATCTGTTGACTTA
>JBILRD010000396.1:0-2738 GCA_044372845.1 Saprospira sp.
TTTGACGCTCTGTTCCTATACGAATTACAAATTGTTCATCAGCTAATTTTTGTGAGGCCACTTCGATAGCAGCTAGCAATTCTGCATTACTTGTTGCAAACAACATTGAACCTTTGCTGTATTCCATATAAATCCAATCACCATTATCGGTAATAAAGTATAGATATATTTTATCACTACCTCTTCTTTTTTCAAGTGAGATAGTTGTAGTATATTTTTTGTTAATTACTGTTCCATTCATTAAGGCCAAATGGATAGGACCTGATGCTATGAATTTTCTTCTAACTCTGTTGAAAGCAAAATCAATATCAGTAAATAAAAATCCTGAATTAAAAGCCCCTTCAGGCGTAATGACACCTGAAGATTCCAATGAATTTGAAATTTTGTTTGCCACTCTTTCATCTTGATTTAATTCGTGAATAGCTTTTATATTTTCTTCTGTATTGGCAGCAGTGGTAGGCACACCTGCCCCCTCTGCTGATAATACTTTTAACATCGCTTTATTTATCTCAGTTGGGAATGGAAAATCAATCAATGTCATTAGGTTGAATCTATAAGTACTATCACCTTTTGCTAATACCGCATTACCCGCAGACTCAAAACGAACTTTAGGCGCTACAACACGGAAATCAAAAATCCCTTCAGCATAGACACTTTTGTCTTTTTCATTGAATTGCATGTAGTTCCCTTTTAGTGCGTCATTTTGAAGCTTTTCTTTGTTCCCAACAAAAAATGCATCTTTGGTTTTATCATAAAACAAAACACCTGTGTCCGATTGTAATTCAGGGTCACTATATCTTCTTTTTAAATCCAACATAATAGGATAAACATGATTACTATCGTTAGCAAAATACAAACCAACTGATAATTTTTTATTATCCTTGTCACGAGGATTAGTAATGTCAATTATTACATTTTGTGGATCAACGACGTTCCTATATCTCAACCATAGTGTTTCCATGTAAGCAAAGCTATGCATTGGTCGCACATAGCCTATAAATTCAATCGGTTTACGAATACTTAGCACTTCAAATAAACCTTTAAATGCTATTTTATCATCTAATCTAAAATTGCTTTCATCCGAAATTTTTCCGTATCCAACCAAATTTTTATTTGTATTTATTCTGATACTATCTAAGAACAAAGGTTGTTCTTTTTTGTATTTGTCTATGTATCTATAATAACCTGTAGCTGACAAAGAGTTGCCTCCTAATATAGTTGTTCTACAATTTTTAATATCGTGGAATTTGTCAGTTTTGTTGGCTTCAATTCTTGAACTATCCAATCGGTCCATCATTGCTTTTTCTCTTACAATTGCTTTACCTGCAAACGGATAAACACGACTATCGGCAACATCTATAAATGGAATTTTCTCCATATTAATGACATATTTAACCAAATCAAATTTGGCAAATGAACATTCAAACTTTAAGCTATCTGTTTGATTAGGAGGCAATCCAACAAATATTGGCTTGATACCCGCCATAGCTATTCCTGGTTTTATTTCCATCATCTTTTTATTCATATCCCATTTGTAATCATTCATATTGCTAGAATATTGATTGTATGGGAAATGGGTATATGAACCAACAATATTTGAAAAGAATTTACCTTCACGTTTATCAAAATCTAAATCACCTTTTACATTGTTACTTTCAAAAGCAAATTTGTTAGGGTCGACAGCAAAAATTTTGATAGAAGAGTTCATTGCATTTGCTTTATTTTTTCCAAAAACCATGTCCATACTAGTAAACATTGCTTCGTTCCATTTTAAATGACCATCACCTCTTAAATCTTCTGGTGATAATGTCATTTTACCATCAAAAGCATATCTTGATTTAAAAATTGAGAAATTACTATCAATTCTGGTTTGTATCATTCTATCTTGTTTCGGGTACCATTGTGTTTGAATATTAACACCAGCAACCAATGGATATTTAGCACTTTCAGGCAAATCAAAACTAGTACTAACGCCTGTGGTAGCATCGGGCAATAATAGATAATCAGGTGATTTTGAAACAGAAGTTTGGTAAATTAAATCTCCATTACCATAAAACCCTCTATTACTTAAATTAATGGTTAAATCACCTGTTCCTTTACCTCCATACATTGGTAATTTAACTTTATCCACAAAACCTAAAGAATAATCGGGTTGAATCCTTGCAGTATTTGGAATATCAGGAAAAATACCATCTGAAATGAGTGTTCCCGCGAATCCAAAACCGGCAATTGTAAAGTTATCCAAACTATCAATAGTAAACGGGTCGACTTGAAATTTGAATCGGTCTGCTTTATAGGCATGGTTGTGTGTTGATGCTCGGTCATAATTTATTTCCGAACCTCTTTCTGCTATAAAAATTGGATATTCCGCATAATCTTTGAGCCCCGACTTATTATTGGGTTTGTCAATCAATATTCTACCGTATGTATTTGAAAGTACACTGTTTACTTTACGCAATGCGTTACTATTCATATCGGGATAATAAATAACCATGCTATCCATGGTGGTATTATTGATTTGAAATTGAGAGTAATTAAAGAAAAAATCTTTTGAATAAAAGTCTATTCTACCAGCTCGCATCATTCCTGAAAATTGTGCATTTTTGTTCTTTTTTATAACTACCAATTGTTCATTAGGGACTGCTACCACATTTTGTGAATCGCTGAATGTAAACCTTCTTACACCTTCCAATTTCAAGTCGTGAGAAAGCATATTATAAGTAATATTAGGACGACCG
>JBILRD010000397.1:0-2724 GCA_044372845.1 Saprospira sp.
GAGCTTTCTGTTCAGAAGCTAAACAAACTTTATTTTCATTGTTACAGGATAAGAGTAATAATAAAAAAAAGAAGATTAAAGATTTTAATGGCCAACTCATTATAATATTGTTTTGTCAAATATAAACAAAAAAGCCACCGCAAATGCGATGGCTCAAGTATAAAAATAACTTTAAGATTATTTTTTAACGAATTCTTTAGTTTGAACTCCATTGTCAGTTTTAATACGAACAAAGTAGAAACCAGCGTTAAGATTTTCAACATTCAATTGAACACTTTGATCTTTAACGTTAGAGTAGTTAGATTGCTCGATAATTCTGCCATTGATGTCAAATAGAGTAATTGTTACATTTTCTGATAATACATCAAGATTCATGTTAACATTCAACAATTTATCTGCAGGGTTTGGCATCAATTCGAATTGACTTCTTTCTACAATATTTTGAATTGCAGTAGGAGAAGAAACAACGTCATTAGTATTAAGACGAGCAACTACATTTGAACCACCGAAACCTCCAAGGTATAATTGATCAGATAAAACTACAGTACCATAGCTGATGAAAGGCTCATCACCAGAGAAACCAAAACGTGGAGCAACTGAAAGCGTATCACCAGCAGGTCTTACGTATTTAATCATAACTAAGTACTGGCTATTAGCTGCCAATAATGTAGAATCTTCTAAAGAGTTAACATCTAGGATGTTTACAGTTTGTATTGAATAAGCAGCAGTATCTGTTGGATCAATAGTATTGATACCTACAGCAACGATTGGGAATGAATCGATAACAGCAGTAGCATTAGTCAAAACTCTAGGATATGCTCTGATTTCAACAAGTAAGTCTTTACCAATGAATCTAGCCATATTATCTCCCATAGCATAAGTAACAGACTTAGCATAACCGCCATTAGCACCTGTTAAGTAAGTAGAACCGATTGATACTTTGAAACCAGCTGCAGAATAATTTGCATCAGTAATAGTAGCCCAAGCGATGTTTTGATCTCTGTCCAATCTGAAACGATTTGTTCCAATTTCAAAATTCTTAACAATAGAGTCAGAACTCAAAGATGATTTGAATACCATTGAATAGGTACCAACATCAGAAGGAGAGTAGTTGCTGTTGTAAGTAACAGTTTTAGTTGAGTCAACATCAAGAGATGCCAAAGTTTCAGTAAAGCTTACGACAGTTCCGCTAGGTTCTGTAATATCTAAAGATACTAGGATGTTAGATGCAGCAACATTGCCAGCATTTGTTACATCCAAGCTCATTAGGCTATCATGTGGATAGATTTGAGCTTTTGGAGTTTCAACAGCAAAGAAACCAACAGCTTCAGAAACATAAGGTTTTCTAAAAGCTCCATTTACGATATCGCCATTGGCAATCGCAGCCGCAATAAGAGCACAATCATTTTCGCTTAAACTAACAGCTGGAATAGTAATCTGTGCACCAAAAGTACCAGCTGCCATGTTGATAATAGCTGTTCCACCCTGGTTGTTACAAACGATACAACCAACAGCGCCTGACTGTTGAGCATAATACATTTTTTGGCTAAAGTTACATACCCCACGTCTAACCATAACAATTTTACCTGTATAGTCGTTAGTGATAGTATCACATACCAATGAGTCTGGAGTTATATCATAACCCCATACCAATTCTCCGCTTACCGTTGGAGTTGGAAGAGCTGTAATACCCCATCCAGCACCAGATTGCGGACCATAGTTGTAAGACCCTGTAATGCCTGCTGGAGAATTGATCTCAAACAACATAGGGTGTGTAAATTGTGCGCTAGCTCCCAAACTTAAAAGGACAGCACACAACATTAAAAAATTTGTGTAGAATTTCATCAGAAATAAATTTTTTAGTGATAAAATATTGATTTGATTAAATAAAATCGCTTAGGCGATTAGAGCAAATATAAGTAAGAATATAAAAATTGATAAGTAAAAGTTAACTTTTTTTTAAAATTAACTTTTTTATTTTTTAAGTATTTTGAATAATAAAACTACGATTAAATACTTATAGAAAATTTTATTTCCTTTTTTGTATTTTCACCAATATTACTAATCAATATTATGATCGAGCAGATAAGTAAACGAACAAATCAAGGATTTAGAAAAACTATATTCGATATTATTAACAATAATGGGCATAAACATAAAATTGCATCTAATTTATTTGAGATTTTAATAATAGCTTTGATATTACTGAGTGTCGCATCTATAATATTCGAATCATTTATAGATACCAACGGCCAATTTATAGTAAATGAGGATAATAAAGTGTACTGGCATTATGTTTTTTTACTTGAAAAAATAACATTAGTTGTCTTTATTACCGAATACCTTTTGAGAATATTAACGGCAGACTTACTATATCCCAAAGAAAAATCTTATCTCAAAGCTGTTTTTAAATTTATCAGTTCCACCTCTGGAATTATTGATTTGATTGCAATCATACCCTTCATATTTCATATTGCAAATCTTGATTTTAGATTTATTAGAGTATTAAAGTTTACCAGACTTCTTAAAGTGTTTAAAATAGCATCAACTACCAGATCTATTATGATAGTTGGAGATGCTTTTTATGAAAAAAGAAATGAATTAGGTGTAACATTATTTGTAACTTTTGTACTTATGTTGGTGTCTGCAACTCTAATGTGGTATATAGAAGGTGCTGTTCAACCCGAGGCTTTCCCCAATATTGTTGCAGCTTTTTGGTGGGCT
>JBILRD010000398.1:0-2721 GCA_044372845.1 Saprospira sp.
ATAATAGAAATGGCTGATGGAAAAATTATTTAAACAAAAAAATAACATTATGAAAACGCTTTTATTTACTGTTTTGACATTTTTACTATTTATTCAGTCTAATATTGCTCAAACAATTTACGATTGTGACAAGAGAATTTACTGTTTTAAAGGTGCCAGCTCCAATCAATTTGATGACTGTGATGAGAGTCCTGAAACATCTACTTTTGTACTAAAGAATAATGAATATTTTGAGCATCAGACCCCCACAATGACTTCCACTTATACCATTTATAACTTTATAGAGGATAAGAAAAGTAAAATAAAAATTTATACTGTTATATCTGAAGCAGAAAATAGTTACTCTTTTGTAGTAAATGAGAAAAAGAAAGAATTGACTATTCTCACCTACAGAGAAGACATGGTAAAATTCAGAATCAATAAAATATCAAAAAAATAATTACTCGCTCCAGCGGTAGGTATTTTGATCAAAACCCGCAAGGTCTATCAATCTATCCACTACAGTAGCTGCTAATTCTTCAATTGTTTTAGGTTTTGAATAAAAAGATGGTGAAGCAGGACAAATAATTGCCCCAGCTTCTGTTAAGGTTTTCATGTTGTTGATATGAATCAGGTTGAATGGCGCATCTCTAACCAAAAGGATCAATTTTCTTCTTTCTTTTAATATGACATCAGCCGCTCTTGTAGCTAAATCATCTGATATACCGGAAGCTATTCTTCCCAACATGCCCATTGAACATGGACAAACAATCATAGTGTCATATTTTGCAGATCCTGAAGCAAAAGGAGCCATAAAATCTTTTTTATCGTAAAAATCAAAGGGATAATTGTTGTAATCCTCATTTTCTAACTCATATTTCCAATTAAATTTGGCATTATCACTCATCACTACCGCAACCTTTTCATATTGGTCCTTTAATAAAGCCAATTTGTCGAACAATATTTTTGCATATATTGATCCGCTGGATCCGGAAACAGAAACTACAATTTTTTTCATAAAATAGAATTGGCTTTAAAATTGTTATGAGTACAGTTAAACGGTTAGAATTACTGTTAAATGTTAAAATAAACACAATCCTTACTATTAAAGTTGTAAAGTCAAAAAAAACTTATCAATTTTAGATTAAAGTTATAAGAAGATATGAAAAGTATTCTATTGGTTTTATTGGTTTTTACCGCTATCAATTTTTCTTTTGCTACGGATTCAACACAGCATGTTATCAATCCGTCAAAGGATCAGAATAACACTTCAAAAGTTAATTGGTTGACCTGGGAACAGGCGATTTCAAAATTGGAAAGTGATGCCAGTAAAGGTTTAAAACCAAAGAAAATATTTATTGACGTTTATACTGATTGGTGTGGTTGGTGTATTAAAATGGATAAATTAACTTTTCAGGAAGCATCCATTTCAGCTTATTTGAATCAAAATTTTTACAGTGTAAAATTAAATGCTGAGCAAAAGGCTGAGATTAGTTTTGCTGGAAAAACATTTAAATTTATTCCATCAGGAAACAGAGGCTATCATGAACTGGCTAGCGCGCTGTTGGATGGAAAAATGAGTTACCCTACCGTTGTTTTTTTAAATGAAAAAGTAGAGTTATTGCAAAGAATACCAGGCTATTTAGATATACCAACATTCGATTGTATATTACATTATCTTGCTGAAGATCATTACCTTACAACTCCCTGGGGTGAATTCCAAAACAGTTTCAATGCCTCCAAAAATAAAGGTAAATAACTAATCAAGATATCTTTGATTGTTACCTTTGTTTGACCTGATTCCAACACCTGCAGCAACACCTGCTGCCAACAAAACAATCCCAGTAAAACTTGCAATGTTTAACAAAGCAAGCACAGCACAGGCTAAAAAACCTAAAAACTCAATAGTAAGACCTAATTGACCTCTAAATCTGTATTGGGCAGCAGCCATAAACGGTACGTAAATAAAGTAACTAACAACAGCCAAAAGAGCGAAATATAATATGTAGTACATAGCCAGTTTTTTTACTATTTTAATAATAATGAACAAAATTACCTCATTTTAGTTAAATTTGATGAGTTAATTTATAATTGAATCACTAATTTTCATCATTTGTCTAACATATATGTACAAAATAATCTTTACAATATTCCTAACTGCTTCATTCGTTACCCAAAGCTTCTCACAGTTTTATATATTTGGTAATGCCAATCAATCTAACATTTTACCAACTAGTTTTGATATTAGTTTTACCACAAATATTAGTGGACAAACGCTTTTAAAATATGGCATAAGTCCATCTTTAGAATTAGGCTATATCTCTAATGGTCAAAACACGACCAATCATAACATTACATTAAGTGGTTTAAATTCTGCCTCATTTTATTATGTCAGACCCTGTGTTACAAATGGTACAGATACTTTTCAATCCACCAAAACCTTTTATTTCAGTACAGCATCCAATTCAAGTGGTGATATCAAAATTTTCTTTAACAGAAGTATAGATAATTCCGTTTCAAATGGCACTTTTCCAAATATTTCAAATTCACCTGCTGCTATTCAAGCCGAATTGATCAAAAGAATTGATAGTGCTAAAACAAGTATAGATTGTGCAGTTTACAATAATAATACTACGGCAATTGCAACAGCCTTGAACAATGCTTATAACAGGGGAGTGAGAGTTAGATATATAGCTGATGACGGAACAACTAACTCTGCCTTATCCGCTGCTCTTTTTCCTG
>JBILRD010000399.1:0-2719 GCA_044372845.1 Saprospira sp.
ATGTAGATCCAAATGACCCTTTGATAATACAAAACAATGAATCCGCTTTTCTACCTGATGCCGGTGCAGGAATCATGTATTTCAACGATATGTATTATTTTGGAATTTCTGTCCCTCAAATGATCTCCATGAGGGTTAAATTCCAGGATGATCTTGCACTGTCAACCATTAGAAGAGTGGCACATTTTTATATCAATGGCGGTGTTAGAATCAAATTATATGATTATTACAATTACAGAAAAAAGAACCGATCCTTTATCGTACCTTCTTTCTGGTTGAAATATGCAGCATCATCACCCTTCAATATCAATTTTAATGTAAATTATTATTACAACGGAATATTCTCAGCAGGTGTAGGTTATGGATCTGAAGGCTCCTTTACTGGTAATTTTCAAATTAACTTCCAAAAAAATTACAATCTGGGTTATGCTTTCAGTTATGCTACCAGTATATATTCACCTCAACTAGGTTCTAACCATGAAATTGTCTTCACCTATGTTTTTCAAAGTGTAGGCAAGGGCTGGTTTGACAAAAAACTGGAAGGCAAACTCATCAAGGGGGATATTATCAAGAAAAGAGTCAAAAAGGTTTATGAGGAAGAGAAGTGGTAGGTTTATTTCAGGATAGGACATTAACCAGAAAATTGACTTTGGCACACCAAACCCTGACTCTAGATTTGGTAAATACTTATCAATGAGATTATAACAAAAGGTGCAATAAGTATAGTATTGGGCGGTTTTTGCATTGTAGGTCAAAACATAATTTATGAAATGAGTGACTTTTAGACGATCTGAATAATTTGACTATTATCCTATTTCTTTTGCAAGTGGCAGGCTTTATTGTTTCCCTTTCGTCCATTTTATTTTTACAGCTGAAATTTTGTCAAGCTCAAGCCTATTATTAGTCTGAGTGTCAAATCCACATTTCTCATAAAATTTCAATGGTGAAACATATGTTAATCCGTCTTTCTTCTTGTCATTATTATGGTCAATTACCCAACCATTCAAAAACTGTTCTTCCTCTTTTAGTTCTTTGAGCATTTTTCGTCCAAAACCTTTTCCTTTAATTTTTTCTGATAGAATAATGGCAAACCATTTTTCATTATCTCTTTCAAAAGTCAAAGCCCAACCTAAAATTAAGTCTATATCTATTGTCAACAAAAAATGATTCAGTTTAGTTAAGTTTTGAAGATAATTATCAAATTCACCCAAACTATTGTATGAAAGTTTTTCAGGGTATTCATTATTCCATAAATCAAACACCTGCTGTTTTACTTGTTCGTTTAGTTCATTTGTCCGTATAATCTTAAAATTCTCTGTCATTTATCTTTGTATGTTCTGTACGGTTTAAGTGTTACCCTTACGGATTCGAGCTTGGCTAAGGTAGCGATTTTTACTAAAAAAGTGGATGCGGAGCATATTTTTTTCGTCTACCACATAACTGTCTGAAGAGCACTTATCTCCAAATTTTGCCAAGCTCCTGTTATGCGTCCCGGTATTTTTTATATGAGAATTTCATTTACAGCTATATCCATTTCGGTCATTAAATATTAAACTCATCTGTAAAATAGAGTTGATATATGTCGTCATAAACTACAAATCTATATTTGCCTTTGGGAATTACTCTTTGCATAGGATATGTCATTATGTTTTGATTGACTTTGTCTTTGAGAAGTACCAAAGGAATTGTGGTATTATTCAAAATTGATGGTCCTTTGCCACAATCCATTTGCTGGCAGCAATTTTCTATTGCAATTATCCATTTTTCATTTTCAAACTTTTGTAAAGTCCAGAGAATACTTCCAGCTCCGCAAGCTCCATCGTTTAATACCCTTCCTGTTAAAGTGATACTAAGCGTATCATCAGCGTGGTAGTTACTTTTGTTCATTTTAATATCTGAAATATACACATCTGAACGTTCTAATATAACATTAGGATTGATGTTATAGGTGGCTAAAAAGTAGTCGCGATGAGCTCCAAAGAATAATCTTTTTGCACTTTTATCTGCAATTATTCTTTGCAGATAAAATAGCCCTCTTTGAAAAGGGTAAACGAAAGGCAAACCATAATCTATATTGTCAGGAGATACTGCCAAAGCATAAGGGTCGGCACCAGCAGTTGTAATCAGCATTGTGTCTTTATTATCTCGAACAATCATTAAAATGTTGGTCATTAAGCAAGAACTGCCCAGATAGTAAAAAGGATAGGGGCCCATGATGTCATTCGTAACCTCTACCAAATGAAGCGTATCAATTATTTTAATCGTTTTTAAATCGGGCTTCCAAACTAATTCTAAGGAATCTGAGCGCAAAGTACTATTGGGATAATTAACCGAACAGGAATAGACCTTAAAATTATTATGGTAACCGCTGCCGTCAAAAGTTACAAAAGAGAATGCCCTGTCGCCTGGTTGAGCAAGGGAAGACAGCGTCCAAAATGATTGTATAGTCGTAATTATTATGTATTGGATCAGTGTTGATTTTATTTCCATTCTTTTGTCAATTCTTTTGAGGTTATTGGGCTATCCAAGCAAGACGCGTTTTTCTTGTTATTCGTCAGATATTTCTGTCAATATCTTTTCGATTTTTTCAGTTTTTGTTAAATAATTGGTTTCCAGATTTCTGCCCCTGCTTTCTTACCTGTAATCATCTCTAATAATGAGAACAAATAATCGTTGTGGTTTTCTCCGCTTTCGTCAGCCATTTTTTTGAAAGCCATAG
>JBILRD010000400.1:0-2710 GCA_044372845.1 Saprospira sp.
CCAAGTGGATTTGGTTCTGTGATGTCAGCCTCCGGAACTATTCTCATTGCAATTTTTAGTCATTTTATGATTGAAAAAATCAAATGGACTTTCTCCTTGTTTTTTGGAATGGCATTGGGATTGATTGGAGTCTTTGGAATATCCTATGATTACATTGAATCATTTGATAATCCGAATTTTATTCTTGGAATTTTTTTGAATGTAGCCGCTATTTTTGTCTGGTCTTTTGGTTCTGTCCTCACAGCAAAATGGAAGCCCTCTGTTCATTTATTGATGGGAGCCGGAATTCAAATGTTGGTAGGAGGGACATTGATGTGGATTATTATCGGAATCGTTGGATATGAAAATATGGTACAAGGGCAGATTCCCAATAATTTTTGGATGAGTGTAATTTATTTGATAGTTTTTGGATCTCTTTTGTCCTATACTGCATTTATGTATACACTTGAAAATCTACCACCAGCACAAGCTTCATTATATGCATACATTAACCCTATTGTAGCAGTTTTATTAGGTTGGTGGGTGTTGAATGAAAATTTAAATCTTTTGACAATAGCTTCAATGGCGGTAACAATCCTGGCAGTTTATATCATCAATAGTAATTTCAAAAAGAAATAGACGCTTACACCCCGGTAAGTTTATCCCATATTTCGATGTGTAGTCTGGTTGACATTCTAATTTGATGTTCAATGCAAATTTCCGCTACCAATTTATTTGTTTTTAATAAATCATCAAGGCTATTGGAAGCAGGCATAAAGACCAATTGTTCTTTTTTTATAAGGCCTTTGTCTAAAAAGTTTGTTTGAATTTCCTCAAAATCTTCTTTTCTGGAAATGACGAATTTGAACATAGTTTTGGAATTGTCTCTGAAATAAGTCAGAGCATCATCTACGAGCCTTTCTTTGTCAGGCATTCCTGAATTCTGCAGTTTTGGAGATACATTCCAATAGGAAACTCTATTATTCAGTTCTTCTTTTGGAATAATTGTAGCATTCGTTTCAATTTCGACTGTTGGAATACATTTGAATTGCACCTCAAGAAATTCTAAAAAAGAAATGATTCTATCTTGTTGAAGTAAAGGTTCCCCACCTGTGATTACTAGATGAACACCGGAATTTAACCTTTTAATAAAATCAAGTTTAGAGTTTAATTCTTGACAAAGATCTTCAAAGATAAAAGTAGTTCCTTTCATCCAAACTTGAATGGTATCGCAAACCCAAGTGGCTCCATCTCTTAAGATGCCGTCCTTTTCGACACCATAACCTCCACAGATTAGATTACAACCTGTGAGTCTAAGGAATATGGCTGGTATGCCCATAGTTCTGCCTTCACCTTGAAGACTGTAAAAATATTCGCTGACAGCTATTTTATGATTATCCATGTGTAATTGCAAAGATAAGGATTCTATTTTTTAAGCTTATACTTAGATCGTAAATTCAAAGAAATATTAAACAAATGTTAAAAATATTTTTTATTTTTACTTTACTTATAACACATGAAAAATAAATCAATGAAAAAAAATATCTACTTATTTTTTCTGCTATTCCTAGCTAATTTTTCCTATTCACAATCTTGTAATAGTGGAGAATCTACTGTTATTATTCAAGTTATGACTGATAACTATGCCTATGAAACATATTGGACTTTAACTGGTTCATCTGGAACTGTATTTGGTCAGGGTGGTCAAAATGGAGTTTATACCAATGCTACTTTATACGCTGATACTTTTTGTGTTCCAAACATTGAATGTACCCGTTTTTCTATTCATGATACCTATGGCGATGGTATCTGCTGTGCCTATGGAACAGGATATTATAATGTCATTGTAAATGGAGTAACAATTGCCAGTGGCGGAAATTTTACAACCCTTTCAACTGTTGATTTTAATTGCCCCCCGGGTTCTACCTGTTTAAATGCCGATTCAATTTTAGTGGGAGGGCCTTATAATTCTGTTTTTGATAACCACTGGTATCGTTTTGTTCCAACTGCAAATGGAATTTACAATATTACTACATGTAATTTAAATACTTGTGATACCAAAATCTGGATCTATGATAATTGCGGTGCTATTGTCAATGAGACTAATGTTGGAACAGTTTTTTATGATGATAACAGTTGTGGTGTCGGAAGCACTCAAGCGATAGTCAACGCTGCTATGGCTGCAGGTACGGTTTATTATATCAGAATAGGGGACTCTTTTGATGATTGTTCCAATGCAGTTTCATGGTCCTTACAATATCAAGGACCAATTACTGGATGTACTGATCCTACAGCATGTAACTATAATCCTTTGGCTACTGTTTCTGATACTTGCATTTACCCTGGAAATCCATTGTGTCCTACGGGTCCTGACTTATTGCTTAGAGAAGATGTTCTTCGACACTCCATGTATGTTGATGTTTACAATAGTGTTGATAATTGTATGGTTGCTGAAGAATGTATCAGAGGGTTGGGAAGCAGACAGCTGATCAGATTTACAACTCATATCGAAAATAATGGTACTCAGGATTATTTTATTGGTAATCCAAGTTCTAATCCTGGACAGTTTAGTACTACTAATTGCCATGGACATACCCATTATGAAGGTTATGCAGAATATATACTTTATGATCAAAACAGATCACCGATTCCAGCTGGATTCAAAAGTGGTTTCTGTGTCATGGATTTAATTTGTCAACATGGAGGTACTGCTCAGTATGGTTGTAGTAAT